>CALYAJ010000055.1 GCA_944393485.1 uncultured Clostridia bacterium | reverse complement strand
ATTTTAAAAGAGAGTTATCTAACTCTCTTTTATTAACATGTTCAAAATCTTCTATATAAATCAATTTGTATATATGAAAATTTCACTTTTATAATTATTTATAGCCCGAAACTAACTCCAAGTGCATTATTTATCTTTCCAATTAATTCATCATTATCTATATGACCTATTCTTTCTTTTAATCTACTTTTATCAATTGTTCTGATTTGTTCTGCAAGTACTATAGAATCAGATTTTAGTCCACAATCTTTAGAATTTATTTCTATATGTGTAGGCAACTTATTTTTTGTTTTTTGTGATGTAATTGCTGCTGCAATTACAGTAGGACTATACTTATTCCCTAAATCATTTTGAATTATTAAAACAGGTCTAATGCCTCCTTGTTCAGAGCCAATAACAGGGCTTAAATCTGCATAATACATGTCGCCTCTTTTAATATCCATTTTCTTCACTCCCAAAATTAGTATATATATTATTTTAAATACTAGTTCGAGACAGTGTAATTTATTGAATAGAAGTATTTATCTATTCAATAGTATCACTACTTATAACTTATCTCATTATATAATATGTAAACTGTAGTGTTTTTGTTAACGTCTTGTACTTCCATTTTCTTTGGTTTATTAGTTTGTTTATCTATAGTTAATATTTTATTTGATTGATATCGATTTTCAGAGTTTCTACAATTAGTTGTTAAAATTATTTCATTATCATTTTCTTCTCGTATAGCGTTTTTTGAATTATTATAATCTTCTATAAATTCGTTTAAAAATAGGTTGTTTTCTGTAATATAATTATATCCTTCATATATATTGCTTAAATTTAATCTAGTATTTTCTATTTTTAGATTATTATTTTTATACTCCATTGTTAATCCATAAATTTGTTCTGGTTCTTCTATTATTTGTTTTGAATATTCTCCTTCTTTATATTCTTGTATCATTTTGTATTTTGTAGTATTTTTATTACTTTTAATAGTGACTTCAATTTTTGCTGTGTATGAACTCATATTTAAAATATTATTATTATTATTTCCATTTTCTTCGTTTTTATAAGTTTTAAAAAAAATTAATAAAAAAATTAAAATCAAACAAAAAATTATTATTAAAAATATAAATTTATTTTTCATACTTTTTTCCTCTCTATTTAAATATTCTAATTTTTCTATATAAGAACAAAAACAGACATTAATAACTTTGTTACTATCTATAAGTCCGCGTTTTTGTTCGCTCGCCAAAATTGCAAAGCAATTTTGTGTGAATTTCTTAGTATAATAGTGAAGTTTAGGGAATTTTTCTATTATACTAAAAAAGAATAGTATTATACTATTCTTTTTTTAATTTATTCAATTATTTTTAAGATATTCAAAATATTGTTGTATTTCTTTAATTAATTCTTCTTTTTCTGGAATTTTATTTATTTTATCTCTAATTTGACTAGAATCCTTTAATCCTTTTATATACCAACTTAATTGTTTTCTCATCTCTTTTATGGCAACTTCTTCGCCTTTTTCTTCTATTTCCATATTAATATGTTTCATCATAATATCAAATCTTTCATCTAAAGTTGTTTTTTCTAATTTCTTACCTGTTTGTAAATAATAAATTATTTCTTTAAATATCCAAGGATTTCCAAAAGATGCACGACCTATCATTATACCATCTACATTTGTATATTCAAACATTTTTAAAGCTGTTTCTTCATCTATAATATCACCATTTCCTATTACTGGAATCTTCACACTTTCTTTTACCTTTTTTATAATATCCCAATCAGCTTTTCCTGAATAAAACTCTTTTCTAGTTCTTCCATGTATTGTTATTGCATCAGCTCCGGCTTTTTCAATGATTTTTGCAGCTTCAGTTGCAACTATATTTTCTTCATCCCAACCTTTTCTAATTTTAAATGTAATAGGTTTATCCGTATTATTTCTAATAGTTTTAACTATTTTTTCAACCAAATCTAAATCCAATAATAATTTACTTCCATCACCATTTTTTACTATTTTTGGAGCAGGACATCCCATATTAAAGTCTATAATATCTGCTATTTTACTTACCTCTTCTGTTGCATATTTTATTGCTTCTAAGTCACTTCCAAAAAGTTGAATAGCAATTGGCCTCTCTTCCCCATCTAAATTATATAATTTTTTAGTTTTATTATCATGATAATAAACTGCTTTAGAACTTATCATCTCTGTAACAGTTAAACCTACTCCCATTTCTTTACATATAATTCTAAATGGCTTGTCAGTTACTCCTGCCATTGGAGCAAGTATTATATTATTTTTCAATTCTAAATTTCCTATTTTTAGAGGTTTAATATACAACTTTTTAAACTCCCTTCCATAAATTATTTTTTAGACAACAAAAGTTGAAAGTTTTTACTTTCAACTTTTATATATCGATTATTCTATAAATATTGCTTTTTGTCTTCTTCCACTTATATTTAATAATAAAGCAATTAACACAAAATTTGTAAGTAATGAACTTCCTCCATAACTAACAAATGGTAATGGTACACCAGTTATCGGTAATAATCCCATTGTCATACCTATATTTTCTAACATATGGAATAAAAATATTCCAGCAATTCCTATTGCTATATATGATCCCAAATCATCTTTAGCTGTTTTTGCTACATAAACCGATTTGGTTATAAGTACAACATAGAGCACAATTACTGCTCCAGCTACTACAAATCCCATTTCTTCTCCTATAACAGAAAAAATAAAGTCCGTTGTTTTAGGATAAAGGAAACCTAATTGTGTTTGATTTCCCTTAAGTAATCCCATACCTGTAAGTTTTCCAGCTCCAATTGCTAATTTAGATTGTGTTAAATTGTAACCAGACCCACGTGGATCTGATTCTGGATTTAAGAATACATTTATTCTTTCTTTTGCATGTTCTGGCAAAACAAAGAAATATAAAATTGGAACTGCAATTACTACTAATAGAATTGCTCCTATTATATATTTTTTATTTATGCCTGCTGTAAACAACATCATTACAGTAGCAACTATAAATGCCATTGCTGTACCATAATCAGGCTGTTTAATAATTAATAGTAGTGGAACTGCAACTATAACAAGTACTATTAATAGTTTAGTTGGTTTATTTATATTATTCTTGTCTTTTTCTTGAATCTTGCACATTGCCATTGCTAAAAATAAAATTACAATTATTTTTGCAAATTCGGCTGGTTGAATAGAGAAAAATCCTAAATTGAACCAACTGCTTGCACCATTAATTGGATCTGTAAATAAAACTGCTATTAATAACACGAGTATTATTCCGTATAAAATCGGCGATATTTTAGCAATAGCTTCATAATCTATAAGTATAATTATAAAAACTACTGGTATACATACAACAAACCATATTATTTGTCTTTGCAAACTATCATCTGATGAATCATAAGTTGCAGAAAATAGTGCAATCATTCCTATTATAGATAGTATAATACAACATATAAAAATTCCCCAGTCTATATTTTTAAAAATTTTCCTTTTCATATTTCTTCCTTTTCGTAAAAATTTGTTTATTATACATCCTTATTTATTTTTAGTTTTTTTTGACTTTTTTTTACTTTTATTACTTTTATTTTCAACTTTAGTTTTCTCTTTTGGTGTATTCTCTTCTTTCTTATCTTCTTCGTTTGTCTGATTATCTTCCTGAATTTCAGTTTCTGCTTCGTTCTTATCTACTTTTTCTTCCTCTTTTTCTTCTTTTTCCTCTTTTACTTCTTTATCAACTTCTTCTGGATTTTCCTCAACCTTATTTTCTTCACTAACTTCTTCTTTTTCTTGTATTTCTTTGTTTTTATCAGTTTCTTTGTTATCTTCTTTTTCTTCTTTCTTTTCTTCTTTGTCTTTTTCTGCTTTCATCTGTTCTGTGTGCTTAATACTAACAATTGGAATATTAGCATATAGTGCTGGAGCACCTGTAGTTCCATCTTCATTAGATTTATTCTCTAAGCGCACATCTATTGCGTTTTCATCTACATCAATATATTTCTTTATAACTTCTATTATTTCTTGTTTCATCATTTCTAAAAAGTCAGCAGATACATTAGCTCTGTCTTGCATTAAAACTAAATGTAATCTTTCTTTTGCTGTGTCTTTATTTTGTTCCTCTTCTTCTTTTTTCATTATTCTTTTGAAAAAGCTTACTATACCATCAAACATACTTTTAACCCTCCAACTGTGTTATTTTCTTTTAAAGAATCTTTTTATCGCTGCCCAGAAACCTTTTTCTCTTCCTGGTATTGTTACTTCTATGTTTTCTCCTAGAATTCTTTTTGCTGCCTCCATATAAGCTTTTCCTGAAGGTGCTTTTCTGTTAGATATTACAGGCTCACCTTTATTAGTTTGAGTAATAACATATTCATCATCTGGAACTACACCTAATAAATCTATTGATAATAAATCAACTATATCATCAACATCCATCATCTTACCTTTTCTTACCATTTCTGGTCTTAATTTATTAATTATAAGTTGAGGATTTCTAATCTCTGAAGCTTCTAATAATCCTATAATTCTATCTGCATCTCTTATAGCAGATATCTCTGGCATAGTTACTACTATTGCCCTATCAGCTCCAGCTATAGCATTTTTAAATCCTTGTTCTATTCCTGCTGGACAATCTATTAAAATATAGTCAAATTCTTCTTTTAATTTTTCTACTAACTTTTTCATTTGTTCTTCACTTATTGCACTTTTATCTCTTGTTTGGGCTGCTGGTAATAGGAATAATTCTTGAAAACGTTTATCTTTTATTAAAGCTTGTCTTAGCTTGCATTTTTCTTCTACTACATCAACTATGTCATAAACTATTCTATTTTCTAGTCCCATTACAACATCTAAGTTACGAAGTCCTATATCTGTATCTACTAATACTACTTTTTTTCCTTCTAATGCTAGGGCAGAACCTAAATTAGCAGTTGTAGTTGTTTTTCCAACTCCTCCTTTACCAGATGTTATAACTATTACTTCTCCCATATTACTTCCTCCTTAAAGCTAGTATCAATTAGCTTTTATACATAAAATTTGACATTACTATAATATATGAAATCTTTTAAAAAGTCAATCTTAGGAACCTTATTTGCGTAAGATTTATGAGTTTTTTTACAAATTTTTTTCATTCTTTTAATTTAAAAAAATATACAACAAAAGACAGGATAGTATCCTGCCTTTTGTTATTTTACATTTTGATGATCTTAATTTCCTTTTTTTAAGAAATCAGCATCATAAAAGAAAGCAAACATTTTGATATACTTTTCTGGAGTTCCGAGTCGTATTTGACTTATTACATATTCATCTGCAGTTATAATTTTGGTAGCAATTGCTTTAAGTAGATTAAGAGCATTATCTAAATTCGCATCTTTTTTACAAAGATCTGCAACTGAATACTGTAGTGCTTCTCTTTTTACTCTTTTTCGCTCCTCGTCCTCGGCAATTTTCAGGATCTCTGATTGTATATCTGTATCCATTTTCTTTTCGCTAATAGCATCAAGACCTAAAGAAAGCATATTCAAACCGAGAGAATATTTTGAAAACCTAAGGTCTGTATCATCCACAGTAGAAACAATTCCTTCTACTTTTTCATTTAAGTTTTGTATCTCTGCTTCTTCCCATTTTTTTATTGCCTTTTCAACTACTTCTGTTTGAAATCTTATATTCTTTTGAACAAAAGTATATGCTTTTTGTCCTCCAATCGTAATATTTTTTATTACGAATATATTCTCCAAAAACTTCCAATCTTTTTTATTTGCTCCTTTTGCTTCCATTTCTCTAATCATAAAAGACTTTGTAAACAAAAATCTTTGGAAACATCAGGTCACAAAGTTCATGATTTCTTCATTAGCTTCTGGATTTTCAAACACATAGTCAATATCAAAATCCTTCACAACTTCATGCAAAATGGCTTCTATCTTCTTTGCCATTACCACAGTCTCGTTGATTATGATATTCCGTTCTTCCTTTGTGGAAGTAAAATACACTGCAATAAGTTCTTCATCTTGCACAATTAATGCTTGTGCTATGTTTGTGTAATATATTTCTTTTAACACATCATCTTTTGGTTCAGGAACATCTATGTTTGATATATCCCGTTTCATTTCTGAAATTTGATTTGCAGTGAATACTTTTGAATCTTCCATGAAGTCAAAAGTTTTAAGTACCCAATGTTTCCAGATGCTTACCCTTTGTTCCGGCAATTTTGTTAATATTTTTTCAAAAAGCAGATGTTTTATTGAGTCATCGTAGCAAACACACCATGGAAAACTTGCAGTAGCAACTCCCTTGTTTAACAAATCCAGAATTATAAAGATATTATAAATAATCATTCTGATTACTTTTTCTTTATACTCTCCAGATAATTTATCCACTTTTTTTAAAATATTTTCAGGTAAATGTATAGCAGAAAAGTTAAACTCTGAACTTAATTCCAATTCCGGGTCACCAAACAATTCATAAAGCGATATTTTAGGAAGGTGTTTTTCTTCATTTTCTACATCTTCCACTACTGATTTAATGAATATTTCATCCGAAAAAGCTTCCAGAATTACGTCTATAGTATGTTTCTTAGCAATTCCTCTTTCTGCATTTTCAAAATAAAATGAATTTCCAAAAAGGGCCTCAAACATACTAACAAAAACTTTGTTTTCCTCCACAATTTCTCTTTGTGTTTCATTCATTTCCATCAAAAACACTTTTTCGATTCTTTCCCAAAATGCTTCGGCATCTGCTTGCCTATCTTCGGTGTCATGTGCCACAAGATATACTTTTTGAGCATATCTTGCAGATTCTTTTAGTTCCTCGATTTCTTCTTTTGGTAGTTTTGGCGCAATCTCCCGCAACCTTCCACCAAAAAGGTCATTAAAAATGTTTAGTTCTTTTGGTCTTAGTTTCGGTCTTATAATCATAATAATCCTCCTCGTATAAATTTTATCAACATGCTTTCAGCTCTTACAGTATATCACTTTTCATGTATTATGTCTACTATATAAAATAGCTTTTTTAATGACCATTTATTCTAAGAAATCTGCTTGACACTTACGGCTTTTAAGAATATACTTTAGGTGTATATTTATACGTAAATTTACTAAAAGGAGGTAATTTCAAACCAATGAACGATTTAATTGAAATTAGATGGCACGGTAGAGGTGGTCAAGGTGCAAAAACAGCTTCTTTATTATTAGCTGATGCAGCATTTAACACAGGAAAATATATTCAAGGATTTCCTGAATATGGTGCTGAAAGAATGGGTGCACCAATAACTGCTTACAACAGAATTAGTACAACACCTATTAGAATACATTGTAATATTTACAATCCAGATTATGTAGTTGTTGTTGATGACACATTATTAAATTCTGTAGATGTTACTGCAGGTTTAAAAGAATCTGGAGCAATCATTATTAATAGTACGAAAGATGGTGAAACATTAAAAAAATTACTAAAAGGATATAAAGGACATATATATACAATAGATGCAAGAACTGTATCTGTAGAAGCCCTAGGAAAATATTTTCCAAATACTCCTATGCTTGCTGCAGTTGTTAAAGTTACAGGAATTATACCAGAAAAAGAATTCCTAGAAGATATGAAAGGTTCTTTCAAGCACAAATTTGCTAAAAAACCAGAAGTTATAGATGGAAATATGAAAGCATTGGAAATAGCTTTACAAAAAGTTGTACAAGTACAATAATTTCATACTTTCTAAATTTAATTAAATACTTTAGTGGTATACCCAAAGTTCAATAGTAAACATAATTTTTGAACTTTAAGGTCCGTCCCTAAAGTTCATTTTTCAAGAAAGGAGTATAAAAATGGATAAAACAAACATTAATAATACAACTCCAATGGAAGATATGACAATTGGAGGAACAATATATAATGCTGGAAATTCTCGTGAAGTAAAAACTGGAGATTGGAGAAGCATGAGACCTGTTTTCGATAGTGAAAAATGTAAACAATGTGGTTTATGTTTCCCTGTTTGTCCAGAAAATGCAATTCCAGTCGGACAAGATATGAAAAGAACAGATTTTAATTACGATTACTGCAAAGGATGTGGCGTTTGTGCCAAAGTTTGTCCTTTTAAAGCAATTACTATGGAAGAGGAGGGAATTGAATAATGAGTATTAGAGAACGTTTAAGTGGTAATGAAGCAGCAGCTACAGCTATGAAACAAATTAATCCAGACGTTGTTGCAGCATTCCCTATCACACCATCAACAGAAATACCTCAATATTTTTCTACTTTTGTTAGCAATGGTGCTGTTGATACAGAATTTGTTGCAGTAGAAAGTGAACATAGTGCAATGAGTGCTTGTATTGGTGCTGAAGCTGCAGGTGCTAGAGCTATGACAGCTACATCTGCAAATGGTTTATCATTCATGTGGGAAATGATATATATAGCTTCTTCATTACGTTTACCTATCGTAATGTCTCTTGTAAACAGAGCAGTATCTGGACCATTAAATATTCATAATGATCATTCAGATGCTATGGGAGTTCGTGATGCTGGATGGATAATGTTATTTTCAGAAAGCAATCAAGAAGCTTATGATAATTTATTAATGGCTCACAGAATTGCAGAACATAAAGATGTATTACTACCATTAATGGTATGTCAAGATGGATTTATTACATCACATTCTATCGAAACAATAGAATTATTAGAAGATGATAAGGTAAAAGAATTTGTTGGTACATATAAACCAGAACATTATTTATTAAATAGTAAAGAACCTATTTCTATGGGACCTTTAGATTTACAAGGATATCTATTTGAGCATAAAGCTCAACAATCACAAGCTATGAAAAATGCTAAAAAAGTTATATTAGAAGTAGCTGATGAATTTGAAAAATTAACAGGCAGAAAATATGGTTTATTTGAAGAATACAAATTAGATGATGCAGATGTTGCAATCGTTTGTATGAACTCTACTGCTGGAACAACAAAATTTGTAGTTGATGAATTACGTAAAAAAGGAATAAAAGCAGGACTTTTAAAAGTTCGTGTTTTCAGACCATTCCCAGCAGAAGAAATTGCAAAAGCTTTAGCTAATGTAAAAGCAGTTGCTGTTTTAGATAAATCTGATTCTTTAAATGGTACTGGTGGTGCTTTATTTACAGATGTTACATCAGGAATGTATGTAAATAATGTTCATGTACCTACAGTAAGCTATATATATGGAATCGGTGGAAGAGATACTAAAACAGATGATATTGAAAAAGTTTACAATGATTTATTAGAAATTGTAGAAACAGGAAAAATAGATAATCCATATAGACATTTAGGATTAAGAACGAAAGGAGCTGAAAAATAATGGCATATAATTTAAAAGAAGTAATTGCTACAAAACCTTCAAGATTTTCAGAAGGACATAAAATGTGTGCAGGTTGTGGAGCTCCACCAGTTGCTAGAATGGTTTTACGTGCATTAAAACCAGAAGATCATGCTGTAATTGCTACAGCTACTGGATGTATGGAAGTTTCTACATTTACATATCCATATACATCTTGGACAGATTCTTTTATTCATACAGCATTTGAAAATGCCGGAAGTACTTTATCTGGTGTTGAAGCTGCATACAAATCTTTAAAGAAACAAGGAAAGTTACAAGAAGATACACATACAAAATTTATAGCATTTGGTGGAGATGGTGGAACTTATGATATAGGTTTACAATCACTTTCTGGAGCAATGGAAAGAGGACATGATATGGTTTATGTATGTTATGATAATGGTGCATATATGAACACAGGTATCCAACGTTCTTCTGCTACACCAAAATTTGCAGATACAACAACTTCACCTGCTGGAACAGTTATCCCAGGTAAAGCACAAGAAAGAAAAGATTTAACAAAAATAATGGTAGGTCATCATTTACCATATGTTGCACAAACTCTTGCTATGACTAATTTTAAAGATTTATATGAAAAAGCAGAAAAAGCAATATATACAGAAGGTCCAACATTCTTAAATGTTATGGCTCCTTGCCCAAGAGGATGGGGATATGCAACAGAAGATTTAATGCAAATCAACAAATTAGCTGCAGATACATGTTATTGGCCATTATATGAAGTTGAAAATGGTAAATATAAAATAACATATAAACCAGCTAAAAAACTTCCAGTAGAAGAATTCTTGAGACCACAAAAACGTTTTAGACATATGTTTAAACCAGGAAATGAATGGATGATAGAAGAATTCCAAAGAATAGTTGATAAAAGATGGAATGAATTATTAGAATTAGAAGAATTGACAAACAAAGAATAATTTTTTAATTGATTATTTTTGTTATTTTAGAATATGTAAAAAAAGCTTCACTTTAAAATTGTGAAGCTTTTTTTATTGGCTTTCTTTATATGCATATTATTATAATCATCTTATACTATTTGTGAAGTTTGTTGACTTTTTATTTACAATATGTTATTATCCTCTAGAGGTGATTTTTATGTTACAAGAAAATTGTGCTTACTTTGCTAATACACTTCGTAATTTAAGAAAAAGTCACAATTATACACAAGAAAAACTTGCAGAAAAATTAAACGTGTCAGTAAATTTAATAGCCATGTATGAATGCGGATATCGTTTTCCAAGTTTAAAATTATTATTAGCTATTTCTAATTTATTTAATATCTCTATAGATGATTTGATAGGAAACACTTTAAATCAAAAAAATAATATTGATGAGGCTATATTAGGAATTTCTGCAGAAGAATTTAACAATTTATCCGCATCAGATAGACAAAGTATTAGAGATTTTATTGCTTTTATAAAAAATAAAAATAAATGAAGATATTAAGAGATATTCTATTAATTTTTAAAGATAGGAGATTTTATGTATGAACAAAAATGAAAATTTGTCATTACCTCAAACTATATATATTAATATTGACGATTCAGGTAAATTGGTAGATAGTGAAAAAGTATCTATATATGCAGGATTAGTTTTTACTTCAAAAAAGGAAAAAGATAAGTTTATTACTCAATATAGAAGTATAATTCAAAATATAAAATGTAAATATTGTGAAAAGGATGTAATTATTTGTAAAAGCAATAAATCTTGTCCAGAGTTAAAACACAATATGTTAAAGCCAAAGCATAATAGACAACTTATGAATTATATAAAAAAATACTCTACTTTATGTTGTATTATAAATAATGAAACAGTGTATACAAATATAAAAAGTGATACAGCTTCAAGAGGAAGATTTTTAGATTATTCGTTAAAATTATTAATTAAGCATGTTATTAAAAGGTTAATTAAAGAAAAAAGGTTAAATCCAAATTTGCCTATAAAATTAATTATTAATATAGATGAGCAAACAACAAAAACTAATGGATATTATAATTTACGTGATGGAATTATAGAAGAATTAAAATATGGAATATTCAATTTTAATTATGGTTATTTTAATACTCCAATTGTAAATTCTGATTTAGAAGTAAATTTATGTTATCAAAAATCTGAAAAAAGTTATTTAATCCAGGCTTCCGATTTAGTCGCAGGTACAGTACGTAATTTTTATTTAAATAATATTGAAAATTTATTGGATTTTAATAAAAGAATAGAATTTGTTGATTATAAAATATTTTTACCATAAGAAATCTTAACATCTTCTTACATAAATGGTCTTCGATTTTTACTATATAATAAGAAAAGTGGCTTCGCCACATGTACAGATTGCTTTGCAATCGCA
>CALYAJ010000054.1 GCA_944393485.1 uncultured Clostridia bacterium | reverse complement strand
AATGGAGAAGAACAAAACATAAGTAATAACAAATTAACAAGAGTAGAAATCTACAGAAAGAATGTAAATGATACAAAGGTAGAAGTAGAATATACAATAAAAGTAACAAACAATGGAGAAGTAGATGGAAAAGCAATAATAAGAGAAAACATACCAGAAGGAATGAGTGTTGTAAACAATGACGAAACATGGGACGAAAAAGATGGATATTTAGAAAAAGTAATACCAGAGATAAAAGCAGGAGAAACAAAAGAATACAAAATAACATTAGCTTGGGACAGAGGAGATAGAAATCTAGGAGAAAAAGCAAATAAAGTAGAAATAACACAAACAGATAACATCCCAGGATTTAAGGACAACAATGATCAAGACAACAGTTCAGAAGCAAGAGTATTAATAAATGTATCAACAGGAAGTATCCCATGGCCAATAGTAATAGCACTAGTAGCAGTAGCAGGACTAGAAACAGTAACATTAAGTTATGCAAAAGTACTAACTAATAAACAAAAGAAAAATAGAAAATAGGTAATAAACCTAAAAACAAGATTAAATAAAAAATCAAATCTTGTATAATTAGTTAAGATTATACAAAAGAAAATTTTGTTAAAAAATAAGTTAATTTAAGGTGGAAAACTATAAACAAAAAATTAGTTTTCCACCTTTTTAGTCGTATGTAAAATATAAGAATATAGGGAAATAGCTAATTGAGAAAGTTCAATAGAATTAATATATAAAAATATCAAAAAAGATAAGAAAATGTAATAAAAATAAATTTTATTTAAAACATTGAATTTCCGTAATAATTAATGAAAAGTGTAAGAAAGAACTGGAAGAGGCTACCATTTACAGTTAAATGCAATATAAATAAGATATATATATATTTATATTTATTTAAAGGGAAAGCAAATTTGAACTAGGCAAAATATAACAAATTTAGCTAAAATACCAACAATTTTGATACAAATAGATAAACATATATGGAGGTAGCATGATGAAGAAAATCCAAGATGGAATTAAAGTAAAGTTAATGATTGGAGGAGGAATAATTGCAATTTTGGCAGCTATTCTATTTGGAGTATTTATGCAAGTAAAAGAAAAAGCATATATACAAAATACAAATCCAGAATTAGCAAGAGCAATGGAATATGAAGAAGTGCAAGAGGGAGACGAAGCAGTAGAAGGAACAGAATATGTTAGTTTTGATGCTTTCTTTTTACGTGACATAAATCAGGATGGATATGCAGAAAGAATAAGAGGAACATGTAAAGAGATAGGCAACGAAGATACTTTATATATGGAATTAAATATACAAACAGCAGGATATATAAAAAATGCAAAAATAGATATAAATGGTGAGAATTTCTATTTGCAAACAGCACTTCCAAAAGATAATGAGTTAAAAGATAACTATATAGGTAATAATATAAAAACTATAGAATTTAACGATTTATCAAATGGAACACAAAAAATGTTAACAGGAGTTGTAAGAAGTGGAGATTATTCACAAGCATCAAAAAAAGCAGAAGCAATAGGAAATAATATTAATAACTATAGTAAAGTTAATAGTGTAACCTTTTCTGGAACATATGTAGGAGAAGATGGAATAGAAACTCAAATAAACAAAACTGTTGAATTTAACATAGATTGGTATGGAGAGACAAATGCAAAGATAAATTCAACCATACAAAAAAAGGATATAACAAATGCAATAAATGAAGAAAAAGGAGAATTAAGTTTAGAATTTACGATATACACAGAAGAAATAAATAAAGAATTAATACTATCTAAAAATTATGTGGAAGGACAAATACCAGAATTAAATGGATATAAACCATTAAGAGTAGAATACACTGGAAGTAATGGTGTACTTAATTATGATGCACAAACAATGAGTTTTACAATAGATAAAAATGCGCAAGCAAATGAAGAAGGAAATATAACAACAAGTATAGCAAGAAGTAATAATTATGAAATAAAAGTTATATATCCAGTAGAAGCATATCAAGAATTAGGACAAGAGGCAATACAAATAAGAATACCAGTAAAAACATATTTTGAAGGATATAATAATCAAAATGAGGAATTTACAAATCCATATAAATCAAATATAGCAGAATCAACTATAGTTGCAACATATGAAAAACCAGTAGGTACTACTTCAAGATTTGAAGTAAAAGTTGGAAAATACATATATTTACCAACATCAAGATATGTAGTATCAAAAGAAAAACCACTTAGAATATATAAAGGAATTAGTGAAGAAGGAGAAGATAAATATACAGTAGAGTGGAGAGCATATGTAGGAACTGACGATATATCAAGTGGAATAATAATGCAAGAAACTCAAAACGGAGAAACACAAGTAACAGATAATTTTATAAAAACAGATTCTAGCAAAGAAAGTACAGATGATGTAATATCAAATGTAGGATTATATTTTGCTGGAGCAGATGGGATATTAGGAGAAGATGGATGGATAAAAGTATATGATGCTGAAACAGATGAACTATTACATGAATTTACAGCAGATGAATGGAATAATTATACAAGTAGTAATCCATATAGATATGAATTACCAGTAAAACACATAAGAATTGAAACAAGTGAAGTAATATCTAATAAAAGTAGTTTATATGTATATAATGTAAAAGAGATTGATGATAATAAATTAACAGAAAAATATACAAAAGATAAATTTGATCAACTACAATACATAGAATCAACATTAGTAGGATATAGAGGGGAAAAATATATAAATCAAGATACAAATAAAGCAAATTATGAAGCACCAATATCTTTAGCAAATATAAGAATAATGAATAACACTATATCAACACAAACAACAGAAGAAAATGCAATTATAAAAATTACTACAGAAACAAATACATCATATAATGAAGTAAAGTGGCAAAATGGATTATTTTTAGTAAAATTACCAGATGAGATAATGGATATACAATTAAATGAGGTAAAAGTAACAAGTTCACTAGTTAGTATAAAAAGTTATGAATTAATAGAAAATGAAGAAGGTACATTTATAAAAATAGTTACAGAAAATGATGTACCAACAACATATTCAATACAAATAGATGCAGATTTAACCGCAGATCCAAGAAATCCGACAGTAACAAGAAATATAGAATTATATGCTACAAATGAAAATGGAGAAAATTATTTCTATAGTGCAAAAGATAAATATGATGTAAATAATAATTCAAACAAAGAAGAACAAGTAAATTATAGTACTACAAGTATAAGTATGGTAGCACCAAATAGCTTAATAACAGCACAGACAGCAAGTAATTTTGATGAAAATGGAAGTGAAATAATTTCACCAGAGATAGCAGATTTAAAACCAATATATGCTGTAGTAGATCAAGAACAAAAAGAACAAACAGTAACAATAGGAGTGCAAATAAGAAATAACTATGGAGATACAATAAGTGAAATTGCAATATTAGGAAAGATACCATTTGAAGGAAATACATATGTAATAAGTGGGAAAGATTTAGGTTCAACATATACAACAAAAATGACAGAAGCAGGAATAGAAGTCCCAGAAGAATTAAAACAATATGTAACAGTATATTATTCTGAAAATGAAAATCCAACAAAGGATATTGCAGAACAAGCAAATGGATGGAAAACAGCAGACCAAGTATCAAATTGGGATAATATTAAAACTTACCTAATTGACTTAGGTGACTTTGTAATGCAAGCAAATGATGAATATGTATTTAATTATACAGTGGAAGTACCAAATGGATTAGAGTTTAACCAAGTTGCATTTAGCCACCATGGAGTATATTTTAGCTTGGATACAGACCAAGGAAAATATAAAGCAGAAACAGAGCCAAATAGATTGGGATTAAGAATAGCAGAGAAATACGATTTAGAACTTACAAAATATCAAGCAGGAAGAGATATTGTAATTCCTGGAGCAACATATAAAGTAACAGATGTAGAAACAGGAGAAAGTAAAACAGGAATAACAGATGCAGAAGGAAAATTAACAATATCAAATTTATATGCAGAAAAAGAATATGAAATACAAGAAATAGCATCACCAGATGACTATGAATTAAGTGAAAATACCATCAGGTTTATTGGTCATGTAGATGAAAATGGACAATTAACAGTAGAAAAAACAGCGGGAACAACAAAAGGTGATATGACTGTTACAAAACAAGAAGAAGAAAACTATAAAGTACAAGTAGCAGTTGAAGATGAAGTTAAAGTTAGACTTAGAATAATAAAGAAAGAAGCAGGAACAGATAATGTGATTCCTGGAGTTAAGTTTGAAGTGGTTAATTTAGAAATGCAAACAAGTTCTAATGACTCTACTTTAAGTACAAATGAGAAAAGTAAAATAGTAACAACAAATGAAAATGGAGAGATTATTGTAACAGGATTAACAATAGGACAAGTATATAATTTATTTGAAATAAAAGCAGAAGGATACTATGATGATTATTATTCTAGATTTGTTATAGTAAATAATGAAGGAAAATATGAAATATCTATAGAAAATGATTGGTGTGTAACTAATCAAGAGACTACAGAAGAAAATGGTATACCAACAATAACTTTAACAATAGAAAATGACAAAATACCTACATATGACTTACAAATAGTAAAAATAAAGAAAACAACAGAAAGTACAGTAAGTGGAGATGAAAAAATAGCAAATGCAGAAGCAGATTTAACAAGTCCAGAAGTAGAATACTTAGAAGGAGCAAAATTTAGATTATACAAAGGAACAGAATTAATAGGAGACTATACAACAGATAGCCAAGGAAAAATAACAATTCCAGGATTATATCAATACGAAGGATATATAGAATATGATCAAACATATACATTAAAAGAAGTGCAAGCTCCATCAGGATATGCAAAAGTACAAGATATAACATTTAGAGCAGAAAACCAAGATGGAAAAATAGTATTAAAAGAAATAGCTGAAAATGGAAAAGAAATAGAATCAGAAAGATATTCTATTGAAGGAAATACAGTTCAATTAATAGTAGAGGATAGTCCATCATTTAAATTAATAAAGAAAGATGGAGAAACAAAAGAAACATTAGCAGGAGTAAAATTTGCAATATATAATGTAGAAAATGAACAAGAACCAGCAAGAAATAGTAAAGGTGAAATTATTGGAACAAAAGAAACAATAAATGGAGAAGAATATTACGTAGTAGAAACAAATGCACAAGGAGAAATAACAGAAGATTTACCAGCAGGACTATATAAAGCAGTAGAAGTTCAAGCAGATGAAAAGTATGATATATTAGGAAATGTATATTATTTTGGAATAGGTGAAAGTAGAGAATTAGAGACTAAAATGATGCCAACATATGCTGAAAGTATTGGAAAAAATACTATCGTAGAAATTAATTCAGTAATAGATACATCAGATGGAGGCTATTTAGTAGGAGGAACTTTTAATAATGGAAAAATTGATTTTGGCGATTATGAAATAAGTAGTAATGGAGCAACAGATGGATTTATTGTAAAATACAATGCAAATAATGAAGTAGAATGGGCTAATAACATAGGTGGAACCGGAAATGAATATATATATTCAGTAACAGAAACGTTAAATAACGAATATGTAGCTGTAGGATACATAACGAGTACAACAGTTCAGGTAGGTGATTATAAATTAGATTGTCAAGGTTCAGCAGATGGAATGATTGCTAAATATAATTCAAAAGGAGAAGTAATTTGGGCAACAAATATTGGACAAAAAGACTGGGATGAATTTAACTCTGTAGCGGCAACAAGTGATGGTGGATTTGTAATTGCGGGTTCATTCAATAATAATAATATAACAGTAGGTGAAGATACTTACTTTAATAAAGGTAGATATGATGGATTGATAATTAAATATGATTCTAGTAACAACGTAGCATGGGCAACAACTATTGGAGGAAATAGCTGGGATGAATTTAACTCTATAGCAGCAACAAGTGATGGTGGATTTGTAATTGCAGGTTCTTTTAGTAGTGATAGTATAACTATAGGAAATACTTCAATAGAAACTAAAGGAACATATGATGGAATTACAATAAAATATGATAGTAATTATAATGTAGAATGGACACAAACAATAGGAGGAAGTTCTAGAGACGAGATTACAACAATAGATGAAACTACAGATGGAGGAATTGTAGTAGGTGGAAAATTCCAAAGTAATAATATTACAATAGGAAATTATACATTAAACAATAAAGGTAGTACTATATATAATGATGGTTTTATAGCTAAATATGATAAAGAAGGCGAAGTAGTTTGGGCTAATAATATAGGAGGAAGTAATAATGATTACGTTTCAACTATATCTGCAACTCCAGATAACGGAATATTAGTAGGAGGAGACTTTGTAAGTAGTTCTATTACAATAGGAAATGAGCAACTTAATAATAGTAATAATTCAAATTACAGTGACAGTTTTATTGTAAAACTTGATGTTAATGGACAAGTAGATTGGAAGTCATCTATAAAAGGAACAAATAACGAAAATGTTTATTCTGTTTTAGTTACAAATAATGAAGATTATTTAATTTTAGGAAAAACTGTAAGTGGAAGCATAGAAGCAGATGGTATGGTGCTTAACAATTTAGGAAATGGAGCTGGATTTTTATTTAAATATTCTGAAAAAGAAATTGATAGCAATATATCTTTTGCAACAACTGTAGGAGGAAACGGCTATGATGAAATTAGTACAGTGGTAGAAACTGTTGATAAAGGATATATAGTAGGAGGATATTTTAATAAACCTATTGATTTGGGAGGCTATATCTTAAATAACCAAAATAATTATGATGGAATGCTAATAAAATATAATGCAAAAGGAAAAGTAGAATGGGCAACTAACATAGGAGGAAATGGACAAGATCGTGTTACTTCAATAGCGGTAGCAAAAGATGGAGGATATATAGTAGGAGGATATTTTTATAGTGATGAAATTCATGTAGGAGATTATATACTAACTCGTACTGGAAATAGTGGATATTCTGATGGAATGTTAATTAAATATAACGCAAAAGGACAAGTAGAATGGGCGACATCTATAGGAAGTTTAGGTGGTTTTGATTGGGATTCAATTGAAAAAGTAGCAACAACATCAGATGAAGGCTATATAGTAGGAGGATATTATCAAGGAAGCTCTATTCAAGTAGGAGATAATACTTTTAATAATAATGGCAACAGCATAAGAAGCATATTAATAAAATATGATGCATATGGAGAAGTAGAATGGGCATCAAGTACTAATAGGATAAAAAATAATAATGGAATTAAAGTAGTTGCAGAGACACAGGATGGTGGATATATATTAGGAAATAGTGAGACAATAATTAAATATTCACATTCAGGTGAAGAATTATGGAAAATAATAGTTAGCGAAAGTAAGAATGTCAATGTAAATTCTATAGTAGAAACAGAAGATGGAGGATATGTAGTAGTAGGAGATTTTTCAAATGAAAGTCTAACAGTAGGAGATTATACATTAGAAACTAAAGGCTCAAGTGATGGTTTTGTAATTAAATATTCATCTATAGGAGAAGTGGAATGGGCAACAAGTATAGGAGAAAATGGTAATGACAAAGTATTATCAGCTTCAAAAACAAAAGATGGAGGATGTATAGTAGGAGGACTTTTTAGTAATAAAAATTTAACAGTAGGAGATTATATATTGGAAAACCAAGGCTCAAGTGATGGTTTTATAATTAAATATTCATCTTCGGGCGAAGTGAAATGGGCAACATCTTTTGGAGGAACTTCAAACGATCAGGTTGGTTCCTTAGATGAAACCTCAGATGGAAGTTATATAATAGGAGGAAATTTCAATAGTAGTAATATTAGTATTGGCGATTATACGATAAAAAATAATGGACAAAATGATGGATTTTTAATTAAGGTATATCAAAACAATAGTATCCCAGAAGTCCAAGAACTTACAGTAGAAAACAATAGAAAAGAATATCAAATAACAACAGATGTAAATGAAATCAATGGTGTAAAAGGCGGAAATATTTCAGGAGAAAATGAAAATCCATACGAAACAATAAAACATGGAGATTCAACTACAAAAGAAATAATAATGAATCCAGATGATGGATATGAGATAATCGGAATAACAGTAAACGGAGAAGAATATCCATTTAAAGCAAATTCAGATGGGACATATACAATGCCAGTATTTACTAATGTAACAGAAAATAAACATATAGAAGTTACATATGCATTAACATCTAATAAAATTACAATAAGTAAAATAGATAGTAAAACAAAAGAACCTTTATCAGGAGTTAAATTCAGAATAGAACGTATAGATGGAGAATCTACAACAAATGCTATAGAAATAACAACAAATAATGAAGGAAAAGCAATAACACAACTTGAATATGGAAGATATCAAATTACAGAATTAGAAACAGCAGAAGGATATGAATTATTAGCAAATCCAATAACAGTTGATTTTACAAGAGATGGTAACAGTATAGTAGAGAACGATAATAATGTAAATGTAACTGTAAATGAAATGGGAGAATTTGTAATAGAAAATAAAGAAACAGCAAAAGTAATTGTACATCATTATTTGAAAGATAATGATGGAACATATACAAAAACAAAAGTAGCAGAAGATGAAATAATAGAACAGACAGATAAAGATGAATACACAACAAGTCCAAAAGTAGATTTAGAAAAATACGAACTTGAAAAAGACGAAAATGGTGCATATGTAATTCCAAAGAATGCAATAGGAAATTTTATTCCAGAAGAAACAATAGAGGTAACTTACTATTATGTATCAAAAGAAATTCCATTAACAGTACATTACTACATAGAAGGAACAGAAGAAGAAGTGCCATTAGCAAATGGTGGAACAGCAGAAGATAAAACATATGTAGGCGAAGAAGGAGAAAAATACACAACAAGTTCAATAAGTGAAAATGAATTGGATGAAAGATATGAGTTAGTGGAAGTGCCACAAAATGCAACTGGAATATATGAATATAATGAAGTAATAGTTACATACTATTACAGGTTAAAACAAAGTCGTTTATTAATACAAAAAGTAGACGATAGTGGAGAAGCAGTATCAGGAGTAACACTAAAGATAGTAAATAAAGAAACATTAAGAGAATGGATATATGAAACAGATGAAAATGGAATAATAGATATAACATTAAATAATGGAAAATATGAAATAACAGAAATAAAAGCACCAGAAGGATATAAACTATTAAAAAATCCTGTAACAGTAGATGTTGAGATAAATAAAGAAAATCAAATAACAATAGAAAATGAAAAATATAAAGAATTTGATTTTAATATAAATAAAGTAGATAGTTCGACAGGAGAAAAGTTAACAGGAATAAAATTCAAATTAATATATTCAACACAATATGGTGAACAAAAAACGGAAGAATATATTACAGATGAAAATGGAAGCATAAAAATTCCAAACTTATATGCAGGTATACAATATCAACTTCAAGAAATAGAAACTATACCAGGATATTCTTTAGATAATCAAGTATACGAATTTGATGTACAATATAATGATGGAGAATATATTTTAAATACTCAAAATCCGGATTTGAAAAATATACAGATTTCTGGAAATCAAATTAATGTAGACATAGAAAATGAACCAAGCTTTAAATTGATAAAACAAGGAACAAGAGGAGAACGAGTAGAAGGAGCTAAATTTACAATAACAGATGAAGAAGGAAATGAAGTAGTAGATGGAAACGGAAATTTAGTAGGAGAAGTAGAAGAAATAAATGGTCAAAGCTTAAGAATAGTAACAACAGATGAAAACGGAGAAGTAGCAGAAGCTTTATTACCAGGAAGATATATAGTAACAGAAGTACAAGCGCCAGAAGGATATGAAATGCCAGAAAACGAGGAAGATAGAAGAAAGGTAATAGAAGTACAATCTTCATCAAAAACTGTTGGAATTAGTAAAGTAAACGAATTAGATTTTGATGAGGCACTAAACAACTTAGACTTTTTGGGGAATAGTATACAAATTTATAATATAAGTGGATATCACAATGGAACAGCAATTTATGGAGTATTATTTGATGATTTAACAATACCTAAAGCATATACATCAAGTAA
Organism: uncultured Clostridia bacterium; assembly: GCA_944393485.1. Classification (GTDB taxonomy): domain Bacteria; phylum Bacillota; class Clostridia; order TANB77; family CAG-508; genus Merdicola. Next base: position 1,583 of record CALYAJ010000054.1, on the reverse strand, counting down.
TGAGGAAATAGTATTGGAAAGAGGAGAAGGTATTGAAAACGGAGAAGATGGAGTAATAGTATATATAAACTATTTTGGAAAAGTAGAAGAAGTTAGACAAGTAAAATCAGAAAAAGATACTATAAACCAATTAATATATGGAGTAGAAAACCAAAACCATGAAACAATAGCTATGGGAACATATATGAACTCTGTAAAAATATCGGCAGAACAAACAGAGAGTGGAGAGGAAAAGTTACTTGTAAATCAGAATGCTACATATGATAATCCAGGAATTTATTTAATAACATATAATGCAAACGGTAAAGTAAAAGATTTAAGAGATGTAACATATATGATAGATTTAATAATGAATGGACCAATGATGACAGCTGTTTCAGATAAATATACTCTTTTAGGTATGCCGAATAATAATACATTTATAGTGCCAGCAGATGAAACAGAAGATGGACAGGAAATAACAATAAATCTTACTGATAATAATCCAATAATGTTAGTATTAAACAGTGAAGGAAAAGTTATAAGTGCAAAAGAATATATATACATGGAAACAGATAAATATTATACAGAAACAGAAATACAACTAACAACAGGAGGAATGATAGTAGGAGGATATCCAGACCAGAATAATATTATATTTACAGCAGATGAAACAGAAAGTGGAGAAGAACTAAATTTAAATAACACAGTAAATGATGCTTTACTAATTAAATACAATGAAGCTGGAAAAATATCTTGGGTAAGTAAAATTGAATCAGAAAAAGGCTATGCAGGATTTGAGAAAGTTCAAGAAATAAGTAATGGATATCTAGGAATCGCATATTTTGATACTGATTTAAAAGTAAATACAATGTCAGGAGAAGAACTTAATTTTGAAAAACAAAATGGAAGGGTATTAATAAAATACAATCTACAAGGTCAAATAGAATGGGCATATGATATAACTGATGATATGAATATGTTTGTTGATTACCCATTAATAACTGAAGTAAAAGATGGATATGTCTTTTTAGACTATGAAGGTAATGGAATAAATATTTTCTACAAGGAAATTAATCAAAACAATATCCAAATAGAGCCATTAGAAATAACAGTAATAAATAAAACACTAGAAACATTAAATATACCAATAAGTAAGGTATGGGATGATGAAGGTAATAAATTAGGAAAACGTCCAGAAAGTGTAATCTTCAAATTAACAGGAAGTGATGGAAGTGAATATACAAAAGAATTAACAGTTCCAGGAACAGAAGGCAGTACTACAACACAAGATACAGACAATGAAAATAAATGGAACGATATATTCGAAAATCTTCCAAGATTTGACCAAAGTGGAAACAGAATAGTGTATACATTAACAGAAGAAGAAAAAACAGAAGGAGACCTAAAATATTATGATATATGGGTAGATACTGAAAACAACATAATTACAAATACAAGTAAATATGGAAAAGTAACAGTACATTACTATATCATGAATCCAGATGGAACATTAACAACAAATAAAGTGCCAGACATAAATGGAACAGAAATACAAGATGTAGTAATAGAAGGAAAAGAAGGAGATCCATATACAACAACTG
>CALYAJ010000053.1 GCA_944393485.1 uncultured Clostridia bacterium | reverse complement strand
ATGTGATGTATTTAAGAATATTTGGTAATTTCGAATATAGTGAAATAGCTGAAATCATGAATAAAACATCAAATTGGTCTAGAGTTGTATTTTTCCGTGGTAAGCAAAAATTAAAGGAGGAATTTGATAAATGAAAAATGAATGTGATATAGTTAAAGATTTGCTTTTTAGTTATAATGATGGTGTTTTAAGTTCAGCATCAAAGGAATTAGTTGAAAATCATTTAAAAACATGCGAAAATTGCAAAAATGCTTTAGAAGAAATTAAATCAGAAAATGAAAAAAGAAAAGCAGTAAAAGAAATTGATATTTTCAAATATGTAAAAAGAAATTTGACCAAAAAAAATATAATTATTTTAATTGGTTTAATAGTATTATTATTAATAATTATGTTTAATATACTTGTATTTAAAAATTATAATGAGATTGCTTCAACAGCTGAAATATATTTAAAAGATGATATAACAGAAGAGCAAGTAGAAAATATAAAAAATAAAATTATTGAAGTAAGTGAAAATTTAGAACTTGAATATGTTTCAAAAGATAAAGCTTTAGAGAGATTGAAAAATAATTTTAATGATAATCAAAATTTATTAGATGGATATAATAGTCAGAATAATCCATTGCAAGCATCAATTGCAATAAAAACAAATACAAATATTCAAACAATAATAGATAATATACAAAATATGCCTGGAATATCTAATATAAAAACACATATAAATTGCAATCCATATGAATTATTTATATCAAAATTAATGCAATAGTAGTTTTTTAGTAACAAAAACATAGTAATAAATTACTTTATACGAAAGTATAGAGTAATTATTCTTTTTATGATATCATAATAAAAATAGTAAATTATAGGGGGAGTTTATTATGAATAAAAAGAGAAAAATTATATTAATAGTAATTATAGTTTTAATAATTATTAGTTTAGGATTATGGATTAGTTGGATAATTCCTGAACAAATAGCAAAAAATTCAGCAGAAAAATATTTAAAAGAGAATTTCCCTGAAAAACAATTTGAGTATGAAAATATTGAATGGGTCTCAAGTTTTGGAGGTTTTGATATAAAGTTTAAAGATGAAAATGGTAAAACAGTGAGTCTAATAATGGATGGCAGATTTTTTCCCGATACTCCTACCGAGGGAACGAATGATTTAGAAGAGGGTTATAAAATAGAATATAAAGGTATATCAGATATAAATGATTTCTATAATCATAGTATTACAGAAAACTATACAGATATTAGAACTTTGCCACAAAATTATTCTTTAGAACAAGCTCAAAAAGATAATTGCTTTATAATAGGAGCAATGGTTCACAATGATAACTTGTATAATGAGTTTATGAATAAATACAATGAAAAAGAAAATGCTTTTATAAGAGTGGTTCAATCTACAGCTGAAGGGGATATTTATATAATAGATGTATTATATGAAGCAAGAAATAATAAAATTCATTTAGTAAAAGATGATACAAGAGATAAATTATTAGCAGAAGAGGAGAGAACTATTAAATATCAAACCTATGAGAAAACAGGAGTATGGAATTACCAAAATTCACAATATTGGGTAACATATAATGGAGAATTACCTGATGAAAATACAGCAGAGAATTTAATTAATTCTGGTGATTTATTTATAATTGCAACTGTTAACTAAATTAAAATAATGAAGGAGATATGAAATAATATCATATCTCCTTATTCATATAATAGGAAAGTTCTACGAACTTCCTATTATATAAATAAATTATAGAACTTTATTCCTGATCTTTAGGAACATATTCAATGATATCTGAAACTTGACAATTCAATATGTTACAAAAAATATTTATGTATTCTTTATTTAATAAAGTAACTTTACCGGAACAATAATTACAAATAGTATCATATCTAATACCGGTCATTTTACTTAATTTATATTTAGTAATACCATTTGCCATTAGTACATCTAAAAGTTTAAACTTTAAATATCCATTTACTTTTATTAATTTATTATCATTTTCGAATTTACTCATTTTTATCCCTCAGAAACATATTAGCAGAATTATACTTATTTGACAACTATAAGTGTTTTCAATAGTAAAAATAGTAAAAAGAAAGAAGAGGTGTTTTAGATAATGAATTTAGAAAAAGCCATTAGAGAAAGAATAATTGAATTAGCCAAAGCTAGAAATGTAACAATTAATAAAGTTTCTACATTGGCAGGCTTAACACATACCACTTTATTATCATTTATGAATAACGAAACACATAATCCAAGAATTGTTACATTACTACATATTTGTGAAGCCTTTAATATAGAATTAAAAGATTTTTTTTGACTCACCGTTATTTTTTAATGTTTGGACTGAATAAAAAAATATATAACTTTTTGAGTACTCATTTGTATAATAAGTATAAAACAGTGATAGGAGTATAAAATGGAAGAAGATAAAATATTATATGAAGAATTTTTAAAGGGAAATGAAGAAGGATTTAATAAATTAGTTTATAAATATAAAAACAATGTAATTTATTTTATTACAAGATATGTAAAAAATTTAGATGTTGCAGAAGATATATTTCAAGATGTTATTTTGTATATATTGGAAAATAAAGAGAAATATAATTCTAAATATTCTTTTAAGACTTATTTATATATGATTGCAAAGTCACGAGCTATTAATTATAAAAAGAAATCAAATAAAATAGTTGAGCTTAATGATGAAATAAAAGAGCAAAATTTATTAGAAGAAATTATTTGTTCTAATGAGAGAAAAGAAAAAATTGGTAAAGTATTTAATAAACTTCCAAAAGATTATCAAATTGTAATTTATTTAACAAAAATTGAAGGATTATCATATCAGGAAACAGCCAAAATAATGGATAAAAGTGAGACACAAATAAAAACATTAGCACATAATGCCAAAAGAAAATTTAGGAAAAAGCTGATAGAAAAAAAGGTGATTGAAATGAAAAATAATAGAATTTTGAAAATATTATCAATTATTTTAATTTTAGGAATGGCTGTTTCTGGAATTGTTTATGCAAGTTATAAAATATATGAAAATATAAAAAGAACGTCTATAACACCTGCATTTACAGGTAAATTAGGCGATACTAATACAAATAATATTTGGATAGGAAGCTTTCAATTAGCTTGGAATGATTTCTTAGATACAAGGCTAAATGGCCGAGATTTAAAATTTGAAAATTTTGATTCAAAACTTGCAAATGAATTAAATAAAAGAAATTTTACAAAAGATATGATATCAGAAGATAGTTATTACATAAAAATTGGAGAAACTACGCCAGAATTGAAAAATGAATTAGAAGAAGAGATTAAAAATAAATTTAATTATACATCAAGCATTCTAGACGATTTGGATTTTTTAAAAACAAATGACAAAATGAGATCTTATACATTATTTGCTATGTTATATAAAAACTTTGAATTTCTCAAGCCGTTTGATAAATTAGCAGGAATGAGATTTAAAGATTCTGAGGAATTTTATAAATGTTTTGGAATTGAAAATAGTAGTAGTGAAGATTTAAATTCTAATGTAGAAGTTTTATATTATAATAAAATTAGTGATAACAATTTTAGAAGTAATGACTTTGCAGTAAAGTTGAATACAACGGGGATTGATGAAGTAATCATTTGTAGAACAGATTCAAATGATTCTTTTGAAAGCATTTTTCAAGAAATGAATATAAAGGCAGAAATGTATACGGGGAAAAAAGAATTTCAAGAGGTTGACGAATTAAAAATACCATATATAAATGTTGATACAGTTATTAATTATGATGAATTATGTGGGAAGTATATAGAAGGAACAAATGGCCTTTATTTAAAAAATGCAATGCAAAATGTAAAATTTTCTTTAAATGAAAAAGGAGGAAATTTAATAAGCGAAGCAGGTATTCAAGATGAGTATTTAAGTATTGACGAAGATACAAGATTTTTTGAGTGTGATAATAATTTTATAATATTTTTAAAAGAAAAAGATAAAAGTAAACCTTATTTTGCATTAAGAATTACTAATACAGATTTATTAACTCAATTTGATTTCCAAGAAATGAACATAATAAATAATTAACTTAATGTTTTAATATTATTTTAAAAACAAAAACACAAGATTACGTCAACTATACAAGCCATTAAATAATTCATCTAAATTAACAAAAAGAAACTAATAATATAAAATTACCATACTAGTTTTTTATGTAGAATTATGTTATATTATATACGAAAAATAAACTATCCAATCATAATATTGATAGAGGTGTGAAAATGAGCATAGAAGAAAATATATTTAAGAGAAAAGTACTAAACACAGAAAAATTAATTCCGTTTGGCTTTACAAAAGAGGGCAAAACATATGTATACTCTAAAAAATTTATGAATGATAGTTTTAGAGCTGATGTAATAATAAATCAAGAAGGCAATGTAGAAGGAAAAGTATATGACTTGGATTTAAATGAAGAATATACTAATTTTAGAATTGAAGATGCAATTGGAGAATTTGTAAATACTGTAAAAGAAGAATATATAAAAATTTTAAAAGATATTGCTGAAAACTGTTTTGAAGAAGAATATTTTATTTATGAACAATCCAATAGAATAACAAAGCTTATTAAAGAAAAATATAATGTTAGTCCAGAATTTTTATGGGAGAAATTCCCTAATCATGGAGTCTTCAGAAATTCAAGAAGTACCAAATGGTTTGGAGCAATTTTAAATATAGATAAAAGTAAAATTATTTCAAATGCAAAAGGTGAAATAGAATTATTAAATGTAAAATTAGATGATCAAGTAGAAAAATATATAAATAAAGAAGGAATTTATCCGGCTTATCATTTTAGTAAAAAGAATTGGATTAGTATTATATTAGATGATACTTTATCTGATAAAGAGATAATGAAATTAATAGAAATAAGTTATGAAAATTCAAATATAAAAGGTGAATGGCTAATTCCTGCAAATCCAAAATATTATGATATTATGAATGCCTTTAATAATACTGATATAATTACATGGAAACAATCTAATAAAATCATGAAAGGTGATATTATTTATTTGTATATTGCTGAGCCATATTCAGCAATAATGTTTAAATGTGAAGCAATAGAAACAGGAATACCATACGAATTTAAAAATAAAAATTTGTGTATAAAACAGGCTATGAAAATTAGATTAATAAAAAGATATAATCAAAATGAATGGACATTTAAAAAACTTAAAGAATATGGAATTAAAGCTATAAGAAGCCCAAGAAGTATAACAAATAAATTAAGTAAAGCATTGAACAAAGAGGAGTAATATGTATAAAGAATTAAAACTAGAAAATAAAATTATAGATATTTATTTCAATGAAAAACATAAAGAAAATATACCAGTAGTTATTTTAAATACATATGGAAATGAAGGAAAAGAAGTTTTTGATAGATGTAATAAATTACAATGCAAATCATTTATATTAGTTTCAATATCAAATTTAGATTGGAATAATGATATGACACCTCGGTTTGCTCCAAAATTTAATAAATATGATAAAGAATATCTAGGAAAAGCAGAGGACTATTTAAATATTTTATTAGAAAAAATTATTCCAGAGGTTGAAAAATATATTAAAGTAGAATTAAATATAAAAATAAAATATTATGCAATAGCAGGCTACTCATTTGGAGGATTATTTGCAGTTTATTCTGCATATAAAACAAATTTTTTTAGCCGAGTGGCATCTGCTTCTGGATCTTTTTGGTATCCAAAATTTGTTGACTATGTAGAACAAAATGAAATATCTAAAAATGTAGAAAGAATATATTTTTCACTTGGAAATAAAGAAAGCAAAGTAAAAAATGAAGTTTTAGCTACTGTAGAAGAAAATACTAAAAAACTTGAGCAAATATACAAGTTACAAGGAATAAATACAATATATGAAGAAAATGATGGGAACCATTTTAAAGATGCTAATTTAAGAATGGCTAAAGGAATTAAATGGATTTTAAAAGAGGAGTAATAGATGAATAATATTAGACCATATAAAGGACATAGTTTAATTAAAGATTTAAATAATTATACAGTACTAGATATAGAAACAACTAGTTTAGATTCTTTTTCGGGTGAAATAGTAGAAATAAGTGCAATAAAAGTAAGAGACAAAAAGGAAGTAGATACTTTTTCAGAACTTATAAAAACAGAAAATAGATTAGGAGCATTTACTACTAGATTAACTGGAATTACAAACGAAATGGTAAAAAAAGAAGGTAAGGACTTATTGTATGTATTAGAAAGCTTTAAAGATTTTCTTGATAAAGATATTATAGTAGGTCATAATGTCAATTTTGATATTAATTTTATTTATGATAGTATGTATAAAAATATGAATGAATATTTAACAAATGATTTTGTAGATACATTAAGAATTTCAAGAAAAGTATTACCTAACTTGAAACATCATAAATTAGATAATTTAATTGATTATTTTAATTTGGTAAAAAGAGATGAACATAGAGCATTAAATGATTGCATTTTAACAAATCAAGTATATATAAATTTGACTAAAATGTTATAAAGGAGATGCAAAATGAAAACAGTAGGATTAGCATGTACTGGAGGAGGAACAAAAGCTCTTAGTAGTATAGGTGTAAAAGCATTAGAAGAATTAAATATTAAAATATCAGCAATTTCTGGAACAAGTATGGGAAGCTGCATAGCTGTACTTTATGCAATGGGATATACAATAGATGAGATTGAAGAAAGATTAATAGAATATGCTGTAGAATTTCCTAAATATACTGTGAAAGACAAAATTAAGGCTCCTTTTAAATTAATAGTAAGAGGTGGAGGAAAAAATCCAACTGTTATTACGAAAACAATAAAAGAAGCTACAGAAGCTACAGAAGCTAAAGGTAAAAAATTGATGAGTGATTTAGATATACCTGTATTTATTCCTACAATGGATATTACAGAAAAAAGAACAGTTTACTATACTTCAAGACCAATTAAGAATGAGAAATGTTATATGAATAGACCAATAGAAGAGGCAGTAAAAAATACTTGTCCATTACCATTAATGTCTGTTCCAAATGATGTTTATATTGATGGAAAACTTCATCAATTTTTAGATGGCGGAATGACACATAATATTCCAACACACAGAATGGATCAATTTGTAGATTACGTTATAGGTGTTGAAAATATATATCATAAGAAAACCAATCAAAAGAAAGTAAATATTATTACAGGAATAAGAAATACTTTTCAAAGTATGAGAAGGTCAGCCATAATTTGGCAAAGAGAATTTGCAGATTTAATAATACAAGTTGATTGTAAAGATGTAGATATAGTTGGAAACAAAGAAGAGGCTAGAAAATGTATTGAAGCAGGATATGATTCTGCAATGGCAACTTTTAGTGACAGATTGAAGATAGCAAAATAAAATAAAGATAATGTAAAAAGCACTTAGGTTTATTGCCTAAGTGCTTTTATTATGTTACTTATTTTTTTCTGCCATTTTAGCCTTATAATAATTACCTGCTATAACGACAAATTGAGTGTTTGTCAGATGCTTTTCTTCGAACATTGCGAAGATTATTCTAAACAACGGAGTTTTTTTGATTTGAGCAGAATCTTTTGACCACCTTAAATGCCTTTCTGAATATCCGGAATTTTTTAAGATAGAGTAAAGTTGTTCTCCAGGTTTTATACCTTTTTTTATATATTGCTCAAAAGACAACTTTGTAGCTTCAAAGCCTTTGGAGTTTTTATCTCCAAGTACTCCGAGTTTAATCAAAAAATCATTAACAGAATTAAAAGATATTTGTTCTTGAATAATTTTTTCTTGTAGAATATATTCAGGAAGAATATTACTTAATTCTTCTTTGATGCATTTGTAAATGTACTGTTTTAACTCTTTATCTGTCATATAAGCCTCCTATTCAACACCATTCAACAGTTACATTGGCATATATTATATGACAGATTAACATAAAATACAACCTCGCTTAAAATTTTTTATCTAGAATTAAATTGAAATTTACTATTAATTTAATCTTAATAAATAATTTACACAAAATTTACACTAAACAGTAATATTTGTGGTAGAATAATGATGTTAATAAAATCCTAGGAGGAAGAATAATGATAAAAGCAGCATTAGTATTAGAAGGTGGAGCATTAAGAGGAATGTATACCTCTGGTGTTTTGGACACATTTTTAAAAAATAATATGGAATTTGAATGTGTTGCAGGAGTTTCTGCAGGAGCATTAAATGCAATGAGTTATATATCAAAACAGCCAGGAAGATCTGCAAAAATAAATTTAGAATATTGTGATGATCCAAGATATATAGGAAGAAAAGCTTTTATAAAGAATAAAGGAATTATAGGATATGATTATTTATTTGGAGATATTTCAGAAAATAAAGTTCCTTTTGATTTTAAATCTTTTGAAAATACTAATCAAAGATTTGTAATTGTTACAACAAATTGTGAAAAAGCTGAAACAGAATATTTAGAAAAAAGTAATTGTAAAGATTTATTCAAGGCTGCACAAGCATCATCAAGTATGCCTCTTGCATCTGCAATGGTAGAAATAAATAATAATCATTATTTAGATGGAGCAGTTACAACAAGTATTCCTGTAAAATGGGCGTTGGATCAAGGATATGAAAAAATAGTTGTAGTATTAACTAGAGATAAAACATATAGAAAGCCAATGATTTCTAATAAAATGAAGAAATTATATAAACTTGCATATCATAAATATCCAAAATTAATTGAAAAATTAAATACAATGCCAGAGAGATATAATAAATTGCAAGAGGAATTAATAGATTTAGAAAAAGAGGGTAAAATTTTTATAATAAGACCAGAAAAAGAGGTTACTGTTTCAAGACTTGAAAAGGATAAGACAAAATTAGAAAATTTATATAAAGAAGGAATTGCAGAAGCAGAGAAAAATTTAGAATCTTTAAAAAATTATTTAAAAATAAGTTAGGAGAGTTATGAGAAGAACAAAATTAAGAGATAGAATACTTCCTAAATATACAAAGGGAGAAGAAATTTTTAATATGACTTCACATATTGTAGGTGGAGCACTTGGAGTTGTGGCACTTGTTTTGTGTGTGGTATTTGCTGCAATTCATGGAAACGGTTATGGAGTAGTTAGTGGTGCAATATATGGTGTTACAATGGTAATTTTATATACGATGTCTAGTATATACCATGGATTAAATCCTAAAAGAAAAGCAAAAAAGGTATTTCAAGTATTGGACCATTGTTCTATATATTTATTAATTGCAGGTTCATATACACCATTTGCATTATGTACTTTAAGAGAATATAGTACTGCACTTGGTTGGACAATTTTTGGAGTTATATGGTTTGTAGCAATACTTGGAATTGTTTTAAACTCTATAGATATAAAGAAATTTAGAGTATTTTCTATGATTTGCTATTTAGTAATGGGATGGTGCATAGTATTTAAAATAAATTTATTACCACAGTTATTAGGAACAGCTGGATTTGTACTATTATTATTAGGTGGATTAGCATATACAGTAGGAGCAATACTATATGGACTAGGTAAAAAACATAAATATATGCATTCAATTTTTCATTTATTTATATTATTAGGAAGTTTATTACAATTTTTTACAATATTATTATATGTTATGTAGGAGGACAAAATGAACGAATTTATGAAATTAGCTAAAAATCAAGCAGAAAAAGGAATGAAAAATAATGAAGGAGGACCTTTTGGTGCAGTTATAACAGATAAAGAAGGTAATATTATTTCTATTGCCAATAATCAAGTAATTAAAAATAATGATCCAACTGCACATGCAGAAATTCAAGCTATAAGAGAAGCTTGTAAAAAGTTAAATACACATGATTTATCCGGATATATTTTATATACATCTTGTGAACCATGTCCAATGTGTTTATCTGCAATTATATGGGCAAATATAAAAGAAGTATATTTTGCATGTACAAGAAAAGATGCAGGTGAAATTGGTTTTAGAGATGATGCAATATATGAATTTTTAGAAACAAATAATAAAAATTTATTAGATGAAAAACAAATAGATAGAGATGAATGTAAGCATTTATTTAACGATTATAAAGAATTAAATGGAGAAATTTATTAATATTAAGCCACCATCGAAATTTTGAATTTCGCTAGATAAGCTATAATTGATTAAAATCAAAAAATATAACCACTAGTAGGATTTACTAGTGGTTATATTTTTTAGGTCATAAATAATAAAACCTAATTACGGTTATTTAAATCTTAGTTTGGATAGATATGGATTAACTTCCTATCTGCTCCGCACCAATGTGGCTTAATGTAGTCAAAAAGAAATCCAAAATTCAAATTCTTTGTGACATAGTCAGAATAGTTAAGCTTTCTGTACATTCTTTTCAGTCTCCTCTCAGTAGAGGCAGGGATAATATTGTCCTGAGGATTAACTTCTTCAAATCTATCAAGAGATATATCTGTGTTTGCAATATAATCACCACACATGAAAAAATATTTTCCTTCTTTTGTAGTAATTCCATTTGTATCATCAAGATACCCGGTTCCTACATTATTATGAATCCGAGGAAAATAACTACACATTGTAATCGGAATTGAATCTCTTTCTGTTGTTTGAACCAATACTAATTCATTTCCTAAAAATGTATTCAAATGTCCTTTTACACATAATGTAATGCTATTAGCATTATCAAAAGGTTCTTGTTTCATGTAACCAGTAAAGGTTTCATCAGAAAAACTATCCCAATAGCCACTAAAAGTTACTTGCTGACCTTTTTTGAAAACGCCTGAAAAGGTATCTTCTTTAAAGATTATAGTTTGCGAGATTTTTAACAACCGCATTTTTAATACCTCCTATTATTGTTGCGTTGGTTTATAAGTAAAATCTAATAAAGTATATCATGATTTTACTATTGATGCCATATAAGCATGTAAATACTGTTTAAAATTAATATAATTTTAATAAATTATAAAAACTATATTAATTATTCTATGATAGCTTATAGCTAAATTAGAGGTGATATATATGAAGAGGAAAGATGTTTTTAAATTTATATTAATAATATTTTGGGTATTTATAGTAGGAAGCCTAATAGGATATGGAGTTGAAACAATTGTTGCAATTATTCAAAATGGACATTTTGCATCTAGGCAAGGTTTATTATATGGCCCATTAATTCCAGTATATGGAGTAGGCTTAGTTGCATATTATTTAGTTATATCTAAAATTAAGGACGAAAGTAATTTAAAAATTTTTATTATTACTATGATATTAGGAGGAATTGTAGAATATTTATTTTCCTTTTTTCAAGAAAAGCTTTTTGGAACAGTTTCATGGGATTATAGTAATTTATGGTTTAATATAAATGGCAGGACAAGTTTATTACATTGTATATATTGGGGCACAGGAGGAATATTATTTGTTAAATATGTATATCCATTTTTAGAAAAAATCATAAGTAAATTAGATTTACTTGCATTAAAACACGTAACAGTAATTTTAATAGTATTGCTAGCTTTTGATGTTGGAATTTCTTGCATAGCATCTTCTAGACAGAAAGAAAGGATTGAAGGAATAGCTGCAAGTAGTAATTTAGATAAATTTTGTGATGAATATTATCCAGACAGTGTAATGGATTATATCTATTCTAATAAGATAAACAAAATACAGGATAAAGACATGAAAAAATTTTTCTAATGTATATATCCATTGAATTATCTAGCTTTAGAGATGGTTGATGTAT
>CALYAJ010000052.1 GCA_944393485.1 uncultured Clostridia bacterium | reverse complement strand
TTATTTAATTTTTTATTTTAATTTTTTATTTTAATTATTTATTTTAATTTGCATAAAAAAAGAAGCATACGCTCCTTTTTATTTTTTAATCTTTTAATCTTATTGGTAAAATCATATATACATAATCACCTTCATCAACAGGTCTAATAACACAAGGTGAAATACTTGAACCAAAATGAACATATATTTCTTCATCATCTATAACTTTTAATGCATCAAGAAAATATTTAGGATTAAATCCTGCTTCTATATTTTTTCCTTCTGTAGAAACATAAATTTCTTCTTTTGCATCACCTGTTTGATTTGCACAAGAAATTGTTAATTTTCCTATATCAACCATAACTCTTACAGGATATTTCTTTTCTTTTTCAACAGAAGATGATGAAATTAAACTTATTCTTTCAAAACAACTTTGTAAAATATTTTTATTTACTCTTATTCTTGTATCCCATTCGCTTGGAATAACATTTGAATAATTTAAAAATTCTCCATCTAAAACTCTAGTTACAATTTTACAATTTTCCATATCAAATAATGCTTGATTTTTTGATATACCTATTTTTATTGGTTCAAAAGAATCTGAAATAATTTTATTTACTTCATTTAATGTTTTTCCTGGTATAACAGCACTAAAGTCATTTGCTTGAACATTTAAATAACTACTTCTCCAAGCTAATCTAAAACCATCAACTGCAACAACATTTAATTTATTATTAACAACTTCAAATAAACATCCAGTAAAAATTGGTCTGTTTTCTTCATTACTTACTGCAAAAATAGTTCTTCTAATCATATTTTTTAATACATTTTGTTCTATTTGTATTGAATTTTCTACATTTATTTTTGGTAGCTCTGGAAATTCTGTTGGATCCATTGTTGCTAATTTATATAAAGAACCTTCACATTCTATAACTAATAAATTATTTGAATCTAAATATATTTTTATTTCAGTATCTGGTAATTTTCTTATAATTTCACTAAACATTATTGCATTTACTACTGTTGATCCTTGTTCTTCTACATTACAATCCATAATATATTCAATACCAATTTCTAAATCATATGTAGTTAATTTTATTTCATTATCATTTGTTTGAATTAATATTCCTTCTAATATAGGCATTGTAGTTTTAGAAGCTACAGCTTTTACTACGGAATTAATAGCTTTAAGGATTTTATCCTTATAACATACTATCTTCATTTTCCTCTCTCCTTTATATATAAATAATAATAATAGAAGTAATAGTATTAGGTGTTGTTAATTGTGTGGAAAAACTCTGAAAGTCTTTATTTCCGTACAAAAATATTGTTTATATATTCGTGGAAAATTTGTATTTTAATCCACAATGAATTTTAAAAATTGTGGATTTCTTTTTTTTCAACACTTTATATACACATTATTAACAAATGCCTGTGTATATCTAATGCATTACTTCCGTAGGTTTGAATTGCGATTTTTTTTCAAAAATTTGTTTTTGCGAACTAAAGTTTTGAAAAATAATCTTTGTCCTTTGTAAATTCATTATTTCTTTTCTAAAATAATTTTTTTCACACTTTCCACAATTAATTTTGTATTTGTATTTTCTTTGATTTCTTTTTCTATTTTATTACATCCATGCATAACAGTTGTATGATCTCTTTTACCAAATTCCTCACCTATTTTAGGAAAAGATAGTCCAGCAACTTCTCTGCATAAATACATTGCAATTTGTCTTGGATAAGCTATATCATTTGATCTTTTTGCACTTCTTAAATCCTTCTTATTAATATTGAAGTATTTAGCAACTACATCTTGTATATAATCTGCAGAAATAACTTTTTCTTTTTGTGCAGAAATATCATTTATTGCTTTTTCGGCCATTTCTATTGTAATAGGACCATTTGCCAATGTTGAAAAAGCTACTAATTTATTGAATACTCCTTCCAACTCTCTTATATTAGAAGCTACTCTTGTTGCAATTGTTGAAAGAATTTGATCATCAACAATTATATTATCTGTTTGAGCTTTCTTTCTTAATATAGCAAGACGTGTTTCATAATCTGGATTAGAGATATCTGCAATTAATCCCCATTCAAATCTAGATTTTAATCTATCTTCTAATAAAGGAATGTCTTTTGGTGGTCTATCACTAGAAATTACAATTTGTTTTCTATTATCATGTAATGTGTTAAATGTGTGGAAAAACTCTTCTTGAATTCTTTCTTTTCCAGCTATAAATTGAATATCATCTATTAAAAGTACATCTATATTTCTATATTTATTTCTAAATTGTTCATTTTTATTATCTTTAATTGCATTAATTAATTGGTTAGTAAATTTCTCTGATGTTACATATAATACATTTGAACTAGGATTATTCTTTATTACTTGATGTCCAATTGCATGCATTAAGTGAGTTTTTCCCAATCCAACATCTCCATATAAAAATAAAGGATTGTATGATGTACCTGGTGCTTCAGCTACTGCTAAAGATGCAGCGTGTGCAAATCTATTATTGTTTCCTACAACAAATGTATCAAAAGTATACTTTGGATTTAAAGAATTGTTAGAAACGGCTATATCAGTATCACCAAAAGATCTATCTTCTAATATATTATTTGCATCATCATCTTCTTTAGCATTTGGATCTTTATATTCAACTATAATTTTGCAATCTCTATTAGTTATAAATTTAAATGTGTTTACAATTAAATCATAATATCTTGTTTCCACAGCATCCTTTTGAAAAGGTGAAGATGCTATTAAAGTGATTTTGTCATCTGTATAATCTTTTATTTCTAAAGATTTTATCCAGGTTTCATAAGAAATATTTGTCATTTCATTTTTTAACAGATCTTTTGCTTTTGTTAGAAGTTCATTTAATTCATTTGACATTTCTTTCAATCCTTCCTAAAAAAATATAAGGGAAATACAAACATACAGGATTTTTTAAATTTATCCACAACGATATCCACAACTGTTGATAACTTTTGAAATGCTGTAAAACTGTTGTAATATTGTTATTATTTTTTACAAAAAAAAATAAAAAATATTGCTATTCCCTATTGTTTTTACATTATATAAAAATAAAATATGTTCGTCAATAATTATAGACAAAAAACTTTAATAAATCTGTGTATAATGTGGATAATTTTGTGGATAAGTGGATTAATTTTGCAAAAATTATAAAATATTACAAAATATTACAAAAGTCGCAAATGGTGTAATGGCGTAATATTACAGTGGAGAACAAATTTTTCTTTTATTCGACTTTATTCTAAATTTTTTGTTGTGAATAATTTCTTTTCAACACCTGTGAATAAAATTATAAATTTAAAATTTTGTCCACATATTATATAAATAATTATAATTTCCTTGACATTTACAAGGATTTTGTTGTATAATCGATATGCTTTTTAATTAAGTTAAAAAATATTTATATATATTTTACTATTGAATATAGGAGGTGCATAGAAATGAAAATGACTTATCAACCAAAAAAGAGACAAAGAAGTAAAGAACATGGTTTTATGAAAAGAATGAAAACAAGAGCTGGTAGAGCTGTATTAAAAGCTAGAAGAAATAAAGGAAGAAAAGTATTATCAGCTTAATAATATGTGTAATGGCCACGCTTTTTGTAGTGGTCTTTTTGCAATTTATAAAATATTTAAAGAGTGATAAAAATGCTAAAAACAATAACATTAAAAAAGAATTATGAATTTAAAAATGTTTTAACAAGAGGAAAATATTGTTCTGGAAAATATATTGATATTTATATAAAAAAGAACAATAAGAGATTTAATAGAATAGGCATTGCCGTAAGCGTAAAAGTTGCAAAAGCAAATAAAAGAAATAGAATTAAAAGATTAATAAGGGAAAATTATAGATTATTAGAAAAAGATTTAAATTATGGATATGAGATAGTTTTTTTATGGAAAAAAAGACAAGATATAAAAAATGCAACTTATTATAATATAAAAAATGATATTGTTAAGATATTTTTAGAAAATAATATTTTGAGTAAGAATGAGGTTTCATGAAAAAGATATTAATTTCATTAATAAATGTATATCAAAAACATATTTCTTCAGCCTTATCTGATAAAGGAGTACATTGTAAATTTTATCCTACATGTTCTGAATATACAAAACAGGCAATTCAAAAATATGGAGCAATTAAAGGAATTTTTCTTGGAATAAAAAGAATATTAAAGTGTAATCCTTTTTCAAAAGGTGGATATGATCCACTTAAATAAAATATGATGAAATAAAAAGGAGATATAACCATGTCATTTTTTGCAAATATTTTTGGTACAATTTTAGGCTTTATTTATAATATAGTTAATAATTATGGATTAGCAATAATTATTTTTTCTATTATATTAAAAGTTGTATTGTTACCATTATCAATAAAACAACAAAGGACTATGAAAAAGACTGCAAAATTGCAAGACCAAATGAAGGCTTTACAATTTAAATATAAAAATGATCCTGAAAAGTTAAATCAGGAAACAATGAAATTATATAAATCAGAAAATATGAGTCCTTTTAGTGGATGTCTAAGTGCGATAATTCAATTAATAATTTTACTTGCAGTATTTTATATGGTAAAAAGCCCATTAACTTTTGTAAAAAAGGTTCCGGCAGATGTTATTAGTAATTATCAAACACAATTACAACAGGAAAATAAAGAAATTAATACAGCATATCCTGAAATTTCTATCATTGATTATAAAGGTAGTGAGGACGAGCAAGTAAGTTTCAATATGGATTTTCTAGGATTAGATTTAAGCAAAGTACCAACTCAAAATTTATCTGATCCAAAAGTATATATTATTCCTGTTTTATATATAATTTCAACTTTAATAAGTACTAAAATTGCTACAAATACTCAGAAAAAAGAAAATAAGAAAAAAATGCTTGATAAACCAATAGAAGATTATGAAGGAGAAAGTAGTGAAGTTAAAAAAGAAGTAGAAGAAGTAGATATGGTAGAACAAACCAATAAGAGTATGTCTTTAGTAATGCCAATAATGTCAATTTCGATATCTATGGTAGCACCTTTAGGATTAGCTTTATATTGGCTAGTTAGCAATGTACTAATGATTTTAGAAAGAGTTATCATTAATAAATATCTTGAATCTAAGGAGGAAAAAGAAGATGCCAAATAGTATAATTGCTGAGGGAAGAACTACAAATGAAGCTATAGAAAATGGTTTAAAAGAATTAAATGCTAAAAAAGAAGATGTAATTATAAATGTAATTGGAAATGAAGAAAAAAGAAGCTTTTTTAGTATATTAGAACCAACAAAAATAAAAGTTGAATTAACATTAAAAGAAACACATAAACCCGTAAAGAAAATAAGTAATATTACAGAGGAAGAACTTAATAATTCATATGAAAAGGTAAAAAAATTTGCAGAACAATTTTTTAGTGAATTAAAAATAAATAATTTAAAACTTGATACTTTTATTGAAGACAAAAAGATTTATATAACAGTAAATGGAGATAATTTAAATTCTTTAATTGGTTATAGAGGGGAATGCCTAAACAGTTTACAAGTACTATTTTCTTCTGTTGCAAATAAAGATATACACCATAAATGTACTGTTATATTAGATATTGAAAATTATAGAGAAAAGAGAAAAAAAGCTTTAGAAGAACTTGCAGAAAAAATTGCTAAAACAGTAATTAGACAAAAGAAAAAAATTGAATTAGAACCAATGACTGCATATGAAAGAAAAATAATTCATACAAAGTTACAAGATAATTCTAAAGTAAGAACATATAGTATAGGTGAAGAGCCTAACAGAAGAATTGTTATAGAATTAAAATAATTAAATAGATAAAACAGAAGTCAAAGTTCTGGAGAATAAATAAGAAAAAATCTTAATTTCCCAAACTTTGACTTTTTTTAAAGAAAAAAAGGAGGAAAAAAATGAGTACTATAGCAGCAATCTCTACGGCTCCGGGCGTTGGAGGAATTCGGAATAATAAGATTAAGTGGTGAAGAAACATTTAAAATAATAAAAAAAATTTTTATTCCAAAAAACAAAAATACGAAAATTAAAGGTTATAATATGAAATATGGACATATTATTAATCCAAAAAATAATGAAATTATAGATGAAGTTTTAGTATCATATTTTATAAAACCACGTAGTTATACTACAGAAGATATGTGTGAAATAAATTCACATGGTGGAAGTATTGTTATGGAAAATATTTTACAAATATGTTTAGAAAATGGGGCAGAATTAGCAGAAGCCGGTGAATTTACTAAAAGAGCATTTTTAAATGGTAGAATAGACTTATCTCAAGCAGAGTCAATTATTGATATAATAAATAGTAAAACTAAAAAAGAAAGTCAAGCATCTGTTAAGCAATTAGAAGGATTTTTATCTAAAGAAATTTCAAAAATTAGATCTAAAATATTAGATGTAATGGTTGATATAGAAGCTAATATTGATTATCCAGAATATGACATAGAACAAGTAACAGAATCTAGAACTTTAAATATGCTAGATGATGTAAAAAAAGATTTAAATAAGTTAAAAAATAGTTTTGATAATGGTAAAATAATTAAAGAAGGGATAAAAGTTGCAATTATAGGTAAGCCTAATGCTGGAAAATCATCATTATTAAATGCTTTATTAAGAGAAGAAAGAGCAATTGTTAGTAAATATGAAGGAACAACTAGAGATAGTATAGAAGAATTTATGAATATTGACGGTATTCCTGTTAAAATTATTGATACAGCAGGAATTAGAGAAGCAGAAGATGAGGTTGAAAAAATAGGAATTGAAAGAGCTAAACATATTGCTAATGATGCTGATTTAATTATTGCAATTTTTGATATTAGCAGAGAACTTGATGATGAGGATTTAGAAATAATTGATCTTATAAAAGATAAAAAAGCCATAATTATCTTAAATAAAACTGATTTAATAAAAGATGATTATGTTGTTGATACTCGAATTGCTGAATTAAATAAAACAATAATAAAGATATCAGCGTTAAATGGTATAGGTATTGATAAAATAAATGAAGAAATTGCAAGGCTTTTTAAAATTAATGAAATAGATTCAGATAATGGAATAATTGTTACTAATGTTAGACATAAGAATCTAATAAATAAAGCCATAGATTTTGACGAGAATGCGATTAGAAGCATAAAAAACAATATGCCAATGGATATATGTTCTATAGATATAAAAGCGATGCTAGAATGCCTTGGTGAAATAACAGGAGAAAATGTCTCTGAAAACATTATAAATGAGATATTTTCAAAGTTTTGTTTGGGAAAATAGAATTAATGAAAAAGTGAGAAAAAAAGAGTTAATCTATCGATTAAGTGAGATTAAGCGAGAAGTAAAATACAAAAATGACAAATAGTCAACAAAAAATAGCGAACAAATTTAACGTAACTAGGGAAGCAAATTTGAAAAATATTTTTAATGAAACAAACAATTTTTGTTGTTCCATAAAAAACGAGAGGGAGGAAAAAAATGAAATATGATGCAGGAGAATATGACGTTGCAGTAATTGGAGCAGGACATGCTGGTTGTGAAGCGGCTTTAGCAACAGCGCGATTAGGAATGAAGACAGTAATGTTTTCTATAAGCTTAGAAGCAGTTGCAAATATGCCATGTAATCCACATATAGGAGGGACATCAAAAGGTCATCTTGTAAGAGAAATTGATGCACTAGGCGGTGAAATGGCAAAAAATATAGATAAAACATTAATTCAAATAAGAATGCTTAATACATCAAAAGGACCAGCTGTTCACTCATTAAGAGCACAAGCTGACAGAAAGAAATATCAAATGGAAATGAAGCATACTTTAGAAAAACAAGAAAATTTAGACTTAAAACAAGCAGAAGTTTCAAAAATAAATGTAGAGAATGATAAGGTAGTAAGTATAGAAACAACAGTAGGAGCAGTATATAAGGTAAAATCAGTAATAGTATCTACTGGCACATATTTAAAAGGGAAAATATTTATGGGTGAATTTTCTCAAGAAAGTGGACCTGATGGTGTATTTCCAGCAAATGAACTTTCTGATTGTCTAAAAGATTTAGGAATTAAGATTGTAAGATTTAAGACTGGTACACCAGCCAGAATAAATAGAAGGACTATTGATTTTTCTAAAATGGAAATCCAAGAAGGAGATAAAAATAGTATTCCATTTTCTTTTATGGATAAGGAAATAAATATTGAACAAGTTCCTTGCTATTTAACTTATACAAACAGTAAAACACATGAAATAATAAGAAAAAATTTAGATAGATCACCTTTATATTCAGGAGAAATATCAGGTACAGGGCCTAGATATTGCCCATCTATAGAAGATAAAGTTGTAAGATTTGCAGATAAAGAGAGACATCAAATATTTGTAGAGCCTGTTGGATTAGATACAGAGGAAATGTATATTCAAGGAATGAGTTCATCTCTTCCAGAAGATGTACAAATAGCAATGTATAGAACAATTCCAGGATTAGAACATGCAGAATTTACAAGATCAGCATATGCAATAGAATATGATTGTATAGATCCATTAGAATTGAAACCATCTTTAGAACATAAAAGGATTCAAGGATTGTTCTTTGCTGGACAAACTAATGGTACTTCAGGATATGAAGAAGCCGCTTGTCAAGGATTAATAGCAGGAATAAATGCTACTAGAGAGATTCAAGGAAAGGATGCAATAATATTGCATAGATATGATGCATATATTGGTGTTTTAATAGATGATATAGTGACAAAAGGAACAAATGAACCATATAGAATGATGACTTCTAGAGCTGAATATAGATTATTATTAAGACAAGACAATGCAGATTTAAGATTAACAGACATAGGGCATGAAGTTGGTTTGATTTCTGACGAAAGATATAAGAAATTTTGCGAAAAAAGAGAAAAAATTGAGCAAGAAAAAGAAAGAATTAATAAAAAAGTGATAAAACCAACTGAAAAAGTAAATAAATTTCTTAAAGAACATAATTCATCACCTATAGATAATGGTGTAAAATTAGCAGAATTGCTTAGAAGAACAGAATTAACATATAAAATGTTAGCAGAAATTGATGATGACAGACCAGAATTAAGTGAACAAGTGAAAGAGGAAGTAGAAATTCAAATTAAATATGAAGGATATATAAAATTACAAAATGCACAAGTAGAAAAAGCAAAAAAATTAGAAAATAAATTATTACCAGAAGATATTAATTATGAAGCAATCGGTGGAATTAGATTAGAAGCAAGACAAAAACTTTCAAAATTAAGACCAAGGTCAGTTGGCCAAGCTTCAAGAATATCAGGTGTTTCACCAGCTGATATATCAGTATTACTTATATTTTTAGAGCAATTAAAAAGAAAATAATTAGGAGATAAATATGGAAAAAGAAGAATTTTCAAACAAATTAAAAGATAGTATGAAAAAAATAAACATAGAAATAACAGAAAAACAAGTTGATGATTTTTATAATTATATGAATTTGCTATTAGAATGGAATGAAAAAATTAATTTAACAGCGATAACAGAAGAAAATGATATAATTTTAAAGCATTTTGTTGATTGCGGAACAATATTAAAGTATATAAAGGATAATAGCAGTATTATAGATATAGGTACAGGAGCAGGATTTCCTGGAATTCCATTAAAAATACTTAATAATTCTTTAAAAATAACATTAATGGATTCTCTTAACAAGAGAATTATATTTTTAAATAATGTTATTGATGAATTGAAATTAAGTAATATAGAAGCAATACATGCAAGAGCAGAAGAATTAGCAAGAAATAAAAATTATAGAGAAAAATACGATATATCAACATCTAGAGCAGTAGCTAATTTGAGTACATTATCTGAATATATGTTACCATTTGTAAAAAAGGATGGAATAGCAATATCTATGAAAGGTTCTAATATAGATGAAGAGTTAAATAATAGTAAAAAAGCTATAAAAATACTTGGAGGAAAAATAGAAAAAATAGATAATTTTAATCTTGCAGAAACAGATAATTTAAGGAATATAATTATAATAAGAAAAATAGAAAAAACGCCGAAAGAATTCCCTAGAAAGGCTGGTAAACCAAGTAAAGAGCCAATTTGTTAAGCATGAAAAATTATTAAAAATATTCGTAAATTTCATTGACATATTAACCATATTTTTATATGATTAATATGTCAATTTTATTGTCTATAAATAAATATACTCAATAAAAATTTCATAAATGTGTAAAATGCACTATTATCTTACGTTAGGAGGAATAAAATTGGGAAAAATACTATCAGTAGCTAATCAAAAAGGTGGAGTTGGAAAAACAACCACAACAGTTAATTTAAGTGCAGGATTAGCTTGTAGAGGAAAAAAGGTTTTAATGATTGATGCAGATCCTCAAGGAAATGCTACAAGTGCTGTGGGAGTAGATAAAGAATGTGAATTATCTACATATGATGTATTGGTAAACGAAGTTGACATAAACGAAGTGATACAACCAACTAATGTAAATAAACTTTTCGTTTGTCCATCAAATATAAATTTGGCCGGAGCGGAAGTTCAGCTTGTATCAATGGTTTCAAGAGAATTAAGATTAAAAGAGCAATTAGATAAAATAAAAGATGAATACGATTATATTTTAATAGATTGTCCACCATCATTAGGATTAATAACATTAAATGCTTTTACAGCATCAGATAGTGTTCTTATTCCTGTACAATGCGAATATTTCGCATTAGAAGGATTAGGACAATTAATGAATACTATTAATATTGTAAAAAAACATCTTAATAAATCTATTTATATAGAAGGTGCGGTTCTTACAATGTATGATTTAAGAACAAATCTTGCAAATCAAGTAGTACGTGAAGTTAAGAAGTATTTTGAAAACAAAGTATATAAAACTGTAATTCCAAGAAATGTTAAATTAAGTGAAGCACCTAGTTATGGAATGCCTATTATAATGTATGATCCTAAGTCTAAAGGTGCTAAGGCATATGATAAATTATCAAAAGAATTTATTAAAAGAAATAATGAAGAAAAATAACAAAGAAAGGGTGATATAATTGGCTAAAATGACTGGATTAGGAAAAGGACTTGATGCACTATTTGCAAGTACTGTTGAGGAAGAAAAAAAAGAAGAAGAAATGCAAGCAGGAGAAAAGATACAAAAGCTTAAATTAATTGATATAGAGCCCAATAGGAATCAACCTAGAAAAAAATTTGATGAAGAATCTTTGGATGAGCTTGCTAATTCAATAAAAGAATATGGTTTATTACAACCAATAATAGTTTCAAAAAAAGAAGGATATTATGAAATTGTTGCTGGAGAGAGAAGATGGAGAGCTTGCAAAAAGGCCGGAATGACAGAGATTCCAGTAATAATTAGAGATGATGATGAAAGAAGAAATAAAGAAATTGCACTAATCGAAAATATTCAAAGAGAAGACTTAAATCCAATTGAAAAGGCTATGGGAATAAAGAGTTTAATGGATGATTATGGTCTAACACAACAAAAAGTAGCAGATATATTAGGAAAAGCTAGAAGTAGTATTGCTAATACTGTTAGAATCTTAAACTTAGATGAAAGAGTCATACAATTAGCTCTAGAGGGAAAATTAACTGAAGGTCATTGTAAATCTATTTTGGCAGTTCCAGATAAAGATAAACAATATGCTATGGCGTTATATATAATTGAATCTGGAGATAGTGTTAGAGAAGCAGAAAAGAAAATGGCTAGAAATAAGACAAAGACTAATAGAGATAGAAAATATGAGCCTATTTATAGAGATATAGAAACATCTTTTAGAGACTTTTTTGGTACAAAAGTAAAATTAGATGCTGGTAAAAGAAAAGGAAAAATAATAATAGAATACAGTAATAATGATGATTTAGAGAGAATATTAGACTTAATTAAAAAGTAGAAAGAAGGTAAAAATGGAACAATTTTTAGAAATGCTTAATAATGAATATGTAATTTTAGGAGTAATAATAGTAAACATAATACTACTAATCCTTTTTATTGGAAATTCTATAAAACTAAAATCAATAAACAAGAAATATACTACTTTTCTAAAAAAATTAGGAAATGGAGAAAATATAGAAGAAGACATTAAAGTATACATAAATAAAGTAGAAAAAGTAGAAAATACTAATAAAGAAATCATTGAATATTGTGAAAATTTAGAAAAAGAACTAAGCAAATCAATCAAAAAAATAGGTATAGTAAGATATAATGCATTCAAAGATACAGGAAGTGATTTAAGTTTTGCTTTAGCTTTATTGAATGATGATAATAATGGAGTAGTATTGAATGGAATATATTCTAGAGAAATGTCAAATATTTATGCTAAACCAATTGTAAATGGACAATCTAAATATACTATTTCAGATAGAGAACAAGAAGCTATAAATAAAGCAATTGCTTCATCAGAGTATAAAATATCAGATAAATAGATTTTAATTAAAGATTGGAGTTAAAATGTAAATTTTGTATTGACATTCTAACTCCAATATGCTAATATATATATTGTCTGTAATGACACGGAGAGGTGGTCGAGTTGGTTTATGGCACCAGTCTTGAAAATTGGCGTAGGTTTGTAGCCTACCGTGGGTTCGAATCCCACCCTCTCCGCCATTTTTTTATAAAAAAATAAAACGTAGAGCACTTAATGGAGAATTACCCAAGTGGTTGAAGGGGACGGTTTGCTAAACCGTTAGGGTTTCGTAAGGGGCCGCGAGGGTTCAAAT
>CALYAJ010000051.1 GCA_944393485.1 uncultured Clostridia bacterium | reverse complement strand
TGCTCCCGTTTGTTCATTTGTTATTTCTGCACTTGACATAGAATATGTATTATTTTCGAATACTTTTGTTACTTCTACTTGAATTGGATCTGTTATTATTTTTTCATATCCTTCTGGAGCTTTTGTTTCTTCTATTGTAATTGTGTCTTTTCCTGTTCCTGTTACAGCAACTGGACCTATATTTATTTCTCCATTTGAATTTGTTGTCTCTGTTTCTTCTCCATTTGGTGAATCTATTTTAAATTCTGCTCCTTCTAGTTTGTTACTTGTATTTCCTTGTTCTACTTTAACAAGTTTTAAATTATATTCACTTGTTTTTGGTATTAATTTATTTTCTACTGTTACTGTTATTGTATTTCCAGATAAGCTTATACTTGCTCCCGTTTGTTCATTTGTTATTTCTGCACTTGACATAGAATATGTATTATTTTCGAATACTTTTGTTACTTCTACTTGAATTGGATCTGTTATTATTTTTTCATATCCTTCTGGAGCTTTTGTTTCTTCTATTGTAATTGTGTCTTTTCCTGTTCCTGTTACAGCAACTGGACCTATATTTATTTCTCCATTTGAATTTGTTGTTTGTGTTACTTCACCATTTGGTGAATTTATTTTAAATTCTGCTCCCTCTAGTCTGTTACTTGTATTTCCTTGTTCCACTTTAACAAGTTTTAAATTATATTCACTTGTTTTTGGTATTAATTTATTCTCTACTGTTACTGTTATTACATTTCCAGAAACTGAAATATCTGCTCCATTCTGCTGATTTGTAATCGTAGCACTTTGCATTCCGTATGTATTTCCTGATAATGCTTTCGTTACTCGAACTACTATTGGAGATGTAATTATTTTTTCATATCCATCTGGAGCTTTTGTCTCTTCTATTGTGATTGTATCTGTTCCAGCTCCGCTAACTTGAATTGCACTTAATGTTATTTCTCCATTTGAATTTGTTGTTAATGTTTCTTCTCCATTTGGAGATGTAATTTTAAATTCTGCTCCTGCTAATTTTGTAGAAGGAGTATTTTGATCAACTTTTATTAATTTTAAAATATAATTTCCTAGTTGTGGTAATGATACTTCTTTTTCATCATTAAATGTTTTTGGTTCTCTTGTCACTTCTACTATTGGTTGAACACTGTTATTTCCTTGTTTTGTCCAATATGTTGCATTTGTAACTGTATAGCTACCATTCATTCCAACTTTTACTGATGTTATATTTTCTGATGTTACTGTACTTAATGGTATTTTTATATAAAATGTTTGTCCCATCATGTCTGCTATTTTTTTATTAGTCTCTTGCTTACTTGAATTTAATACTTTGTATTTACCTTCTAAGTTTGCACCAGATTGACTTGTTACTGAAAAACTTACATTATATGGATTAGTTGTATTTTCAGTAAATAAATATGGTCCTGCTATATAACTGTCTCCTTCTATTGTTGCATTCAATCCATTTGCTGTAAACGTTACTGGTACAACATCTTGTACTACTTCATCTCCTGCTTCATCTGCATTTTCTATAAAATATCTAAATAATTTTTCCATATCATCATATCTATACATATTTTTATCATTTATTGATTGATATTCTGATTCTGAACCACTTGAGTCTTTTATAGATTCCCATACAGATTGCATTGAAGGTCCAATTCCTGATTGATTTGAATGATAAATTGGATCATCATAATTTGTATAATACCAAATTGCTAATTGTTGTACTACATCTATATCATCATCTGTTAATCCATTATTTCCTGTTATCTTTGCATCTGCTAATAGTGTTGCTTTATCTTCTTGTGCAGTAGATGCACTTGGAATATATGCATGGTTTAATATCCAAACAATTGAATTATAATATTCACTTGGTACTGGTAATGGATTCATTGAACCTTTGTCTTTAAAATTATATGTTTCATCATATGTATCTTGCATTACTCCTGGTGTTGAAGTAAAAAATCCTTGTTCTGCTTTAAGACAATATAGTGTTCTGCTATAATCTATTGCACTACCATTTATAGTTACAATTTTCCAAATCATTTTGTCACTTCTCATGTAACCATGTTGGTTTCCATTACTATCTGCTTGTCTATATTCTTCAAGTCCATAAGTTCTTGTTGCAGCATTTACTTCATTTGTAAATAGTCCTACTAGCAAAAATATTGTCATAAAAACTAATGTTATTAAATATTTTGCTTTTACAGTTTTTAAATTCATAATCACATCAAATCCTTCTATTTTTCTAAAATATATTATTTATTTTATTTTATATAAAAATATTTTAAAGTCAATATGTATTTTCATTACAATTTTATGTATTAAAGTATGACATCCAAAAACCTACGGAACTAGATTTTCAAGCCTTTAAAATTAATATTACTTTTTTGTTACATTTGATATTTTGCCTAAAAAATTGCAAAAAGTTATTTTCTTTTCTATATTTAGCAATATTTTTTATCCCTTTTGTAAAAATAAAAATAATAATTTTATTAAGAACAAAAAGGGAATGATTAATGTCTTATATCTTTTTTAATAACTTGCATGACCCATTTTGGTTCGCTCGCCCAAATTAAACAGCAATTTGGTGTGAATTTTATTTATATAATAGGTAAGTTCGGAGTTTCTTATACAACAAAAGCATATATTAATAACTTTGTTACTATCTATAATTTCATGAAGTCCACATCTTTGGTTTTATCAGTTTAAGTATCTAACTAAAAAGCTATAACCTCACACGTAATAGAGATTGTACAATTTTATCTAAAAAAAGACTTTACATTTTAATTGTAAAGTCTTTTCTTTTTTAATATAAATATTTTTGTGGATTATAACTTTGTCCGTTTACTCTAATTTCTAAATGTAAATGATTTCCCGTAGCATTTCCTGTTTTTCCAACTCTAGCTATTGCTTGTCCTTGTTTTACAGTATCGCCTTTTGAAACTAATAAACTACTACAATGTGCATAATATGTTTGAACACCATTTCCATGTGAAATTACTACCATCTTTCCAAAAGATCCTTTAGTTCCTGCAAAAACTACAGTTCCTGAAGCAGCTGCGGAAATCTTAGTTCCTGCTGGTGCAGCTATATCTAAACCAGTATGTGCACTTGATCTTACACTACTAATATCCGCATATCTTCCAGTTATTATTCCTTTTACAGGTTCTATTAGTTTTATTCCTAAATTTACTTTTTTACTACTTATTTTTGTAGATGTACTTACTCTTGTAGTTACACCTCTATTTGTAGATGCAAGCATAATTCTATTGCTATCTGTTTTCTTTTCTTCATATAATTTTGATACTGCATCATTTGTAGATGTTAATTTTGCAAGCTCCGTATCATATTTTTCTTCTATAGTTATATCACTAGCATTCGCACTTTTTTTCTCTTTTAATTGTTCAAGAGTTTCTTCTGCTTCCTCTAGTGTTTTTACATATAATTTTTCTTTATCATCTTCTACCAATGCATAATATGTATAATAATTTTTACCTTGAGAAATTACTTTATTAAATATGCCTTCATCATCTGTGGTTATTCCTTTTTTCAAAAAGCATATTTTATATTCTGGTAAATCGTTAATTTCTACAAATGCTACGTTCTCTCCAGAGCCTTCATCCATATATGTATTTATTTTATTTTGCATCTCTGTTTTATCAGTACAATATCCTATAAATTCTCCATTTAAAGTTACACTATAAATAGGCTTATATATAAACATTATTGCTGCAAATATTATTAGTCCGCCAACTGCTAATATTGCAAGTAATTTTATTAAAGATCTACATTTTATTAAAACTTTTTTTCCCTTAATAATTGTAAACACTCCCTCTTTCACACATTGTTTAAATATTATAATAATTTGTTTTTTTATTCAAATTTCATTTTAGAGTGTTTTTTTGATTTTCTCTAATTTATCTCTGTTTTTCTCTTTTTTCCTAATTTTTTCTATCTAATACTATTTTCTCTTACGGATAACGTTAATTTAAGATAGGAATATTATTTTCCTATCTTAAATTTTATTTTGTATTAAATTTATTCGTGTATTTTGAAGGTGGCTTAACTTAGCATATAGTCCACCAAATCAAATTTCAAAATTTTAACGTTAGCTTAATTATTGTAAACTATTTTTTACATCATCTATTTCTGTTATTGTAGCTTTTGCTGCAGGTTTATAATATCCTTTAGCTTGTGCTACTTTAAAAAGTTCATATTGAAAACTTTCATCATTATTTCTTAATTGTTGAAATGTTTGTCTAAGTTCAGCATTTTCTGTTTCTGATATAGCTGTTTGATAAGCTGTAAGACTTGACTTTACATTTGATAAAATATCATTTACCATTACTTTCTCGTTCATCATATCCTCCTAATTATTTAAAAAATTCATTAGTTTTTGTTTTGTGTTTAAAGCATCTTGTGCAGACTTTGCAAATATTTGTTTAATTTGTGGATCAACTGCTTGTGCAGAATATTCATTTAATTTTTGATAAGCAGTATCATGTGCACCTATAAAGTGTCTTAAATTTTGTAATTCCATTTGACTTAAATTTGGCATTCTAATCACTCCTTCTTATTTAATTATTGCCTGTCTTTTCCTTTTTATTCAAAAAAGAACTAATTTAAATTAGTTCTTTTTGGTAATAATATTTTTTCAATTTCTTTCCAATCGTTAACTCTTTTAACATTTTGTTTTTCTAGATCTTCTTCCGTTAAATTTTTATTATGATATGCCGTAAATAGTAATTTTAGTTCTGATGTTCCTTCTAATTTTTGAATATTATCATCAATTCTTACATCAGCATTAATAAGGGACTTATCAGACAAAAATATGAAATTTTCTGGATTAATAAAAGGTAAATGTTTTTGTAAAAAATCAAACTTATTTTTTAATTGATTTCCAGAAATAGTTGGATCATCTCTAAAAATATATGCTGTAACTATGTATATCTCATACATAGCATTAAGCTTTTTCAATACTTCTTGAACATCCTTATTTAATTCCATATAGTCATAAACATTTTTATTTTTAAAAAACTCTACCCACTCTTTCATTTTTTCTTTTGGAATAAGATCATTTATATAATATGATTTTGCATCATCTTCAGTATACTTTGTTCCTAAAAAATCATTTACTATATTTATAAATCCATGTACACATATTACATCATCCATATCTACCAAAATTCTTTTCATTTATTACTCCTTTTTTAAAGAGGGATTTAGGGCATCCCCCATATCCCTCTAATCAATAATCTCTAGATTTGCAAATTTTGCCATAAGTCTTTTATGTCCTGCTTTGTCAAATTGTATATCTAATTTTAAATCATCACCTTCTGGCTCAATTTTACTAATATTTCCTTCGCCAAATCTTTTATGATAAATTCTTTGTCCTTCTTTATATTTTGATAAATCTACATCTTGCTCTTTATTTTTATTATTTAGTTTTGCTAAGAAACTTTCTGCTGATCTAAATGCAAAACTTGGTTCTGGTTTTGTTTTTGGTATATCTACTTTATATGATTTTGTATTTTCACCATAACTCCATTCGTATTTTGAATCTTCAAATGAATCTTTTGGTTTATCTTCTATTTCTTCAGCACCTAACATCATTTCTTCTGGAATTTCTTTTACAAATCTAGATACTGGATTGCAGCTTGTTGAGCCAAACATTGTTCTTTGTCTACTACATGTTAAATATAAATTATTTTTTGCTCTTGTTATTCCGACATAACATAAACGTCTTTCTTCTTCTAATTCTTTTGGTTCACCTATAGATTTGTATCCTGGGAATATTCCTTCTTCCATACCTACTAAAAATACTACTGGAAATTCCAAACCTTTTGCAGAATGTAATGTCATTAATGTTACAGATTCTTCTTCATCATCCATTCCATCAATATCACTAGATAAAGTTATTCCTTCTAAGAAAGAACTTAAATCATTTTCTGCTTCCTCTTCTTCAAATTGCACTGCAACTGTTAAGAATTCTTCTAAGTTTTCAATTCTATTTTCTGCTTCTATAGAATTCTCTTCTTCTAATGCTTTAGTATATCCTGTTTCTTTTAATGTGTGTTTAATTAATTCTGTTATTGAATATTCATCTTTTTTGCTTATTAAATCTTCTATTACTTCTATAAATGGTTTTGCATTTGTGTAAACTCTTGTTAAACCATAATTATCTGCTTCTTTAATAATTTCATACATTGGTATTCCAGATTGTTCTGAAATTGCTTGTATTTTATCTAAACTTGTTTTTCCTATTCCTCTTTTTGGTTCATTTATAATTCTTTTTAATGCTAAATTGTCTGATGTATTATTTATTAATCTTAAATATGAAATTATATCTTTAATTTCTTTTCTTTCATAGAATTTTAAACCACCAACAATTTTATAAGGAATATCTTCTCTTCTTAAAATTTCCTCTATAGCTCTTGATTGTGAGTTCATTCTATACAAAATTGCAAAATCTGAATATTTATAATATTCTTCCCTTCTTAAATGATTTATTTGTTCTACAATATATCTTCCTTCATCATATTCATCATCTGAAACATGAAATGTTGGTAATGCTCCTTCTTCATTTTCTGTCCAAAGTTTTTTCTTGTATTTTACTTCATTATTTTTTATTACAGAGTTTGCAGCATTTAAAATATTTTGAGTACATCTATAATTTTGTTCTAGTTTTATTATTTTTGTACCTTTAAAATCTTTTTCAAAATTTAAAATATTACTAATATCTGCTCCTCTAAAACTATATATTCCTTGGTCATTGTCACCAACAACAGTAATATTTCCATGTTTTTTTGCAAGCATTTTTATTAAAGTAAATTGTGATTTGTTAGTATCTTGATATTCGTCTACTAATATGTATTTAAATTTATCTGAATAATATTCTATAACATCTTCATTTTCTCTAAATATTTTTATTGCAAAATTGATTATATCATCAAAATCTATTGCATTATTTTCCTTTAATCTTCTTTGATATAAATTATATACTTTTGCAATTTTTTCTTTTCTATAATCTCCTTTAGAAATAGCTTCAAATTGCTCTGGTTCTTTCATATCATTTTTTGCATTACTTATTTCGAATTGTACAATTCTATCTGTAAACATTTTGTCATCTATATTTAAATCTTTTAAACATTCTTTGATAAGTGTTCTTTGATCTGAAGTATCAAATATTACAAAAGAATGATCAAATCCTATTCTATCTATAAATTTTCTTAGTATCCTTACACAAATAGAGTGAAATGTTCCCATCCAAATATCTTGTGCACTGCTTCCTACCAAGTTTTCTACTCTTTCTTTCATTTCATTTGCTGCTTTATTAGTAAATGTTATTGCTAGTATATTCCATGGTTTTACTTCTTTTTCTTCTATTAAATATGCTATTTTATGTGTTAAAACTTTAGTTTTTCCACTTCCTGCTCCTGCTATTACTAGGCATGGGCCTTCTGTATTTACTACAGCTTCGTATTGTTTGTCATTTAAACCTTCTAATAATTCTTGCATTTTTTAATTGTATATCTAAGATATACTCTCCTTTCTCCAAAATGTTGTATTACCTTGCAAATTATATCATATTTCTTTTTTTTAACAACCTAAATTTTACATTTTTTTATTCTATCATACAGAACAAGCTTTCGCAAGGTATATGCAAAAATTTGTTTATTTTTTATCTAAAATCAAAAGTAGCCCTAGCAATAGAGCTACTTTATTTATTTATACTTTTTTAAATTTAATTGCCACTTTAAATAAATCGCCATCTAAATATATATTAAATGTACCCTCTTGTAATTCTGTTAAACTTTTTGCGATAGAAAGTCCAAGTCCACTTCCTTCTGTATTTCTAGATTTATCTCCTCTTACAAATCTTTGCATTAGTTCATCTGCTGAAATATTTAATTCATCTTTAGATATATTTTTTACATATATAGCTACTTCATTATTTTCTATTACACAATCTACATATACTCTAGAATTTTCTTCTGCATATTTTGCAACATTACTGTATACATTTTCCAATACTCTATATAAATATCTACTATCTGCTTTAATAAATACTTTTTCTTCTGGTAATTTACTAATTGTCTTTAATCCACGTTTTTCAAATTTGTCTTCAAATTCACCTGTTATTTGATTTAGCAATTCATTAACATTCAAAACTTCTTTAGTTATTTTTATATTTCCAGATGAAGCTTTTGAGGCTTCTACTAAATCTTCTATTAATTTTTTTAATCTTTGTGATTTATTATCTAATACTTCTATATATTCTTTAGCTTTTTCATCTTTAATATCTTCTTGTTTTAATAAATCCACATAATTAATAATTGATGTTAATGGTGTTTTTATATCATGTGATACATTTGTTATTAATTCAGTCTTCATTCTCTCACTTTTAATGCTTTCATTTACTGCATTTGTAAATCCACCAGCAATATCATTTATATATATTGCAAGTTCTTTTAAAAGACCGGTATATAAAGATTCATCAATTTTTATATTTGTGTCACCTTTATAAATCTTTTCTGTAGCATCATGAATTTCTTTAAATTTATTTACTTCTTTCATAATCTTGTAATAGCACCATATCCAAAATACTATATCCAGTAATATTCCAAATTCTCTAAAAACTCCTATTAATAATGCTGATACAAGTACTATTCCTACAAAATATATTCCTATTTTTCTACCAAGTTTTAAATTAGTAAAAATTGCATTTTTAAAATTAGTTAATTTTCTTCCTAACCATTTAAAAAATCTGTAAAAGATTGTATTAGTTATAAATGTGTTTGATTTTATTCTTTTTAATAAGGTTCCAGCAATATACAATGCATTAAGAGCTGTAAAATATCCACTCATTATTATAAGCATTAATGATAAATTTACATCCACAGCTAATATAACTACACAACTTGCCATAATCATTACTTCTATAAATAATATAATGAAATATGCTATAGCCAATAACTCCAATGGAATCTTGTCTATCCAAGTTAAAGTTATGCCTTCTTTTCCTTTTGAATGTCCTACACTATATATCAAATATATTAGTTCTATAAATCCGATTATTATACTAACCACTAAAGTAGTATATGAAAATCCATATAACTTTTGTATTTGATAATATACTGCACTTGTAATTCCTATATCATTTGATGAATCCCAGTTTTTAACTGTTTCATCATATGCTGTATAATATTCTTTATCGTTAGAAAAATTTTGTATTGCTTGTAGTTCCTGATTATAAACTATATTTTCTTTTGATAATCTTTCTATATTTGTTTGTATATTATTATTTGTAATTGACCAATACTTGTTTTCTGATATTAAATTTTGTTTTAATTCATTTATAGAATTTGTTTGCTCTGTTTGTTGTATATTTGTATATGCTATTTTATTTTTAGTATCTACCACTAAATAAATAAATTTCTTTTTTATATAATTGCTTTGATAATATATTCTATATTCTCCATCTTGAACATATATAGGTATACTATCATTAATATTTTCTCCATTTTCTTCTATAATATATCCATACTCATCATATACAAATCCATTTTCTATTTCATCATGGACATTCATACTTATTCTAGTAACTTCGCTCATATATGAAGAAATAAACATATCTGTATCATAAAAATCAGTTGATTCTCTTACTTCTGGATTATCTATTGAATATGCAATAACAATTATATCAATTACAATAACCATTAAAAAGATTGGTAATGTTAGAAAAGAAATAATTTTTAACAATGGATTAGTTAATAATTCTTTTTCTCCGCATAACTTCACATCCTTTTAAATATTTTCTATTTTATATCCAATTCCCCAAATTACTTTTAAATATTTGGGTTCGCGTGGATTTATTTCTATTTTTTCTCTTATGTGTCTTATATGTACAGCAATAATATTTTCTGCCCCATATGATTCTTCTTCCCATACATTTTCATATATTTGTGAAATTGAAAATACAATGCCTTTATTTTTAGTTAAAAATTTTAAAATATTATATTCTGTGGGAGTTACTTTTATAAGCTTTCCATCAACTGTTACTTCTTTTCTATTATCATCAATAACTAATTCTCCAGATCTATAAATATTGTCATTGTCACTTTTTGTATTAATACTTCCTAGTTTTGTATACCTTCTTATTTGTGAATTAACTCTTGCTACTAACTCCATAGGATTAAATGGTTTAGTAATATAGTCATCTGCTCCCACATTTAGACCCTTTATTTTATCATAATCTTCTGATTTTGCTGAAAGCATTATTATAGGGATAGATTTATCTTTTCTAATTGTTTCTGCAACAGATATTCCATCTACTTCTGGCATCATTATATCTAATATAACTAAATGTAATTCTGTATTATTAATTATATCTAATGCTTCTTTTCCATTATAAGCTTTATATATTTTGTATCCTTCTTTTTCTAAATATATCTCAATTGCTTTAACAATTTCTTTATCATCATCACAAACTAAAATATTATACATTTTATGGCCCCTTTTCTTTCTTTTATCATTTCGTGTATATTATACCATCTTAAAACTTAAGAAAAAAGGATATAAAGTATTAATATTTTCTTAATTCCTTTATATCCTTTAATTTTATTCTTTAATCTTCTTTTTTTCCAATCTAAAATTAATAATATCTGAAATAACAAGTTTTATTACTGCTGCAACTGGTGCACCTAAGAACATTCCTAATATTCCAAAATATGCTCCTCCAATTGTAACTGCAAATATTACTAATAATGGACTTAGTTTTAATGAGCCACCAACTATTTTAGGATTAATTATATTTGCATCTATTTGTTGTAAAACAATTACTATAACTAACATCCATATAGCTTGTGCCAAGCCTCCTGTAAACAATGTAATTATTGCAGAAATTGCTACTGCAAATATTGCTCCAAAATATGGAATTAAATTAAATAATCCTATAAAGAATCCAAGAAGTACAGCATATTTTACTCCTAATATACTCATAGCAATAGATACTAATATACCTATTATTATTCCATCTAATACTTGGCTTGCCAAAAATTTAAAGAAATATTCATTACTATTGTTAAAATATCTTATTACTTTATTTGCAGTTTCTTCTTTAAATACTGCATGAATAAATCTTTTTAAAGCTTTTACTAATTTACTTCTTTCTACTAAAACATATACAGAAACTATTATTGCTACAAATACATTTATCAAGCTGGTTGCAACGCCAAATATTCCTGAAATATAGTTTATTATTTGCATAATATCTATCTGTCTTAATTTTTGAATTGCTTCTTGTAAAAAATCTTTCTTTAAAAATGAATCTTCTGGAAGTTCAGAAAATTTATTTATCATATTGGTTATATAACCTTGGGAATTATTTATAAGTTCTATAATACTTTCATAAACTTTTGGTATTAAAAATTGCATTGCAATAACAATTAATACAACAATTATTATATAAATTAATATTACACTAATCGGTCTTGCCCTTTTACTAATAAATTTAAATTTGCATTTTTCTACTCTTCTTTCTATTCCTCTTGTAGGTAAAAATAAAATATATGCAATTAATAGTCCTGCTAAAAATGGGCTTAAAACATTAAAAAAATTCCCAATAACTGTTTTTAAATTTTCAAAATTATTAAAAAAGTTAAATACTATAATTATTGCTAATGCAAGGCTAAACCAATATAGCCAATTTTTCCATTTTTTCTCTTTCATAATATTCTCCCTATATATTAATATCAAGTTCTACTGGGCAGTGGTCACTTCCATATATATCATCTAGTATTTTTGCATCTTCAATATTATCTTTTATTGAATTAGATACTATAAAATAATCAATTCTCCATCCAGCATTTTTTTCTCTTGCATGAAACATATATGACCACCAACTATATTTACCTTCTACATCTGGATATTTATATCTGAATGTATCTGTAAATCCAGCATTAAGTAATTCTGTCATTTTATTTCTTTCTTCATCTGTAAAACCGGCATTTCTTCTATTTGTTTTTGGATTTTTTAAATCTATTTCTTGATGTGCTACATTTAAATCTCCACACATAATTACTGGTTTACTTTCATTTAATTTTAATAAATATTCTCTAATCTCATCTTCCCAAACTTGTCTATAATCTAATCTTTCTAATTCTCTTTTTGAATTTGGTGTATATATATTTACCATATAAAATTTTTCAAATTCTAATGTAATTACTCTTCCTTCTTTGTCATGTTCTTCTTTTCCAATTCCATATGTTACATTTACAGGTTTTTCCTTAGAAAAAATTGCAGTTCCAGAATAACCTTTCTTTTCTGCACTATTCCAATAAGCATTATATTCTTTTACTATTTCTTTTATGTTATCATCTATTTGATTTTCTTGCATTTTTGTTTCTTGAATGCAAAATATATCTGCATCTATTTTATCAAAGAATTCTTTAAATCCTTTATTTATAACAGCTCTTAGGCCATTTACATTCCATGATATTAATTTCATTTTTACCTCCTAAACTTTCCAAATTATACTATAGATTTTGTGTATGTACAAGAAAAATGATATAGATTTAGTAGTAAAGCAATAGTATCATTACAATTTTTTATCTTAATTCTATTAGAATAGTATGGGAGCATTTAGTTTGATTTAATAATATTAGATTAAGTAAACAAAAAGTGGAAAACTATTTTTTGAATTAATTGTTTTCCACTTTTTATTCTTTTGTTTTATTCTTTTTTTATTTTGTCTATTTCTTCCTCTGTTAATCCTGTTAGCTTGATTATTTTTTCTCTTTCCATTCCTTCTTTTAACATTTCTTTTGCTATTTCTATCGCCTTATTCTTTAAAATGTACCCTTTGTCAAGGACATTTAAGAAAAAGGGATAAATATTTTTTCTGGTAAATATTGTATATTTTAT
>CALYAJ010000050.1 GCA_944393485.1 uncultured Clostridia bacterium | reverse complement strand
AACTCATCAAAAAAAACTGATAGAATTCTATCAATTTTATTTTGAATTTTTCTATCAGTTTTATTTTAACATTTACAAATGAAAAATATAATAACTGGTGAAGAAAAAGAATACAAAAAGAAAGCAATAAGAGAAATTAGTTCAGTTTGTAGAGAATTGAGAGTAGCATATAGAACATTAAAAAATAATTTCAAAGGCAAAGAATATGAATACATATTTGTTTTTGAGTTTATAGTAGAGGTAATGGAAATAAATGAGTTAAACAAAGAACTAAAAAGCATTATAGAAAAACTAAAAAGGATATTTAAAGAAATAATCTTCATAAGAGTTTTGCTATATGAAGAAAAAGACCAACCTATAATTCATTTTTGGATCAAGAAAGTAGACGGAACAAAAATAGATATAACAGTAGCAGAATTAGAAAAACTTTGGGGTAATGGTACAGCAAAAATAATAAAAGTAACAAAACATAATGTAGAACGTTTGGCGAGATATTATTCAAACGAATACATAAATAAAGAACTATACCCTACTGGAATTAAAGTATGGTCTACATCAACTAATATAGATAAAATTGAACCAATAGAAGATATAGACCACGAACAAGCAGATGACATTGTAAAAGATTGTAATTTAACATATGGTAAGTCAATTAGTTTTGAAGATTCAACAACAGGAGAAGAAATACAGCATATAACATACGAGAGTTTTTATAGACCAGACAACATAAAGAAGTTGATTAAACTTCCAGCAGGAACTAAATATAAAGGTAACTTTGTTAGAGCATATAAGCAAAGACAAAAAGAAAAAGCAGATAAAACCTTTGCAGAAATAGAAAAGCTGTTAGCAGAAAAAGAATGTTGGCTCACAGTAGAAAGATTAGATATAGACTTGTGCAAAATAACAATAAAACGCACAGGCAAGGCATTTAATACACTAGATACAAGACAAACACTAAAGTTAATTAGATATCTAGTAAATAAAAGAAAAAACAATAATAAAAATAGGAGGAATTTATAATGGATAATAACAATGTTGCAGGAACAACAAATGAAACAAATAATGAGAAGAGAATGGAAAAGTTAAGAGACTTTGGAAAAAAGAATAGAACAGATTTAAACAACTTCATAGCATTTAATGATAAAGTAGAAATGTCGTCACAAGAAAGGAATTTTTGGGAAAAGAGAATAAAACCACTAGTAAAAGCATTTGACGAGAGTATAACCTACCTAGTGGAAACAATACCAATGCAAGAAAAAGGAATGGAAGAAATAAATACACTACTAGCAGAAAAACCAATAATAAATATAAAAGTTGAGTTGGCAGAAGTTGGTAAATTTTCAGTAATACTAGTAACAACAGGAGAAATACTAATGACAGGAAATAAAGAGGAAGTAAAAGGTTGCATAAATGGACTATACATAGCACAACAAGCAACAGCATCAAAAGTAGAGTAAATAAATTGAGGGAGACTTCAAACCCTCCCTCCCATTAAAGAATAAAAGAAAAGAGGTAAAAGAAAATGAAAAAAGATTTTAAGAAAATAACAAGTATAAGTGGATATGGATTCACAAAACCCAATTCAAGCAGTAAATCAATAATAAAGTGGTATGATAACAAGGAGAAAGCATTAGTCGTTACAAAAGAGTTTTTAAGTAACAAATCTATAAGTTATTGTACAAGATTGTCTAAAACGGAATACTTTGATAAAAGATTAAATAGTGTCCGAAAATATAATAAGAAGCATAAGAGATGTAAGGAAAGAACAACAGCGTTTGGCAGATTAGGTTTTGGAAATAGATTAATTCTTTGCAATTTTGAGGGAAATAGTTCAGAAATACTGATTAAATTACACTTTAGTAAGAAGATAAAAGATTCAAAACAAGTAACAAAACTTTCTAATAAATTTTTGAATCAACTAAAGAAGAAAATAACTCCAATAATATACATTAAAGTTTGGATATATAGAGGACTACATTCTCCAGAATGCCATTTATGGCTAAAAACCATAGACAATTCAAAACTTGAAATACCCCAAAGCCTGCTAGAAGAACTTTGGAAAGAAAACGGAACAGTAGAACAACAAGAAATAACAAAAGAAAATAGAGAAAAGTTAGCAAACTACCTTTCAGATAATTATAGAAGTAGCACGAGGTTCTATCCCCATTTACTTCATATAATAACATATAGTAGAAATTATATAAAATTTGAAGAAAATGAGCCAATTATATATGAACAATTAAACGATAAATTAAAAGGTTTTGAGAAACAATTTCAAAGCACAAAAAGAATTTTTATCAATTAAGTTTCAGGACAAAGAGAAATAGTAAGAGTATCTTATGAAACTTATTATAAAAATAAATAATAAAACAAAGAGGGCAAAAATAATAATAAGATTTTTCTAATAATCATATACAAGAACAGTTGTTTGTAGTATAATATATATAGAGGAAAGCGTTGGAATAAGCGACTTTCAAGAACAAATACAACAGGTTTTTGCCCTCTGGAATAGGAGGATTGATAAAATGAATACTAATATAAAAATACAAGATAAACCAGTAAAAAGTATGACTATAAAAGAAGCAGCCGAAGAAATGGGAAAAAGCCAACAGTTTGTAAGAATAGGAATACAAAGAGGAAGATTAACATTTGGAACGGCAGAGATATTAACTGGAAATAAATACACCTACTACATATCTCCCCCATTATTCTTTCAATACATTGGTAAACCATTGCCAAGTAAATACAAAGAAAAAGAAAAAGAAGAAACAGAAATAACTGGCAAATATAAAGTAATAACTGATCCAGCAATGGCAAGAACTATAAACTGGAGGAATAGATATGAGATTACCTAACGGATATGGTGGAGTAAGCAAGTTAAGTGGAAATCGCCGTAGACCATATGTTGCAAGGATAACAGTTTCATACAGAGATACTGGAACACCAATATATAAAACTTTGGGATACTTTGCAAAGAAAGAAGAGGCACTACAAGAGTTGGTAAAATATAATCAAACTAAATATAATGTAGACCAGAAGAAACTAACATTTGCAGAGATATACAAAGACTGGTCAGATTCTCATTATAAGGAGATAAGCCAAAGTGCAATAAACGGATATAAAATGGCATACAAGAAATGCACAAAAATACATAATATAAGGTTTGCAGATATAAGGACAGTACATCTTCAAAGAGTAATAGACGAAGATTGCGAAACATACAGCATAAGAAAAAGTGTAAGAGTTTTGCTAAATGTTCTATATAAATATGCAATGAAGAACGACATTGTAGAGAAACAATATAGCAAATACATAAGCATAGGCAAACCAGTAAAAGTATATGAAAAAATACCATTTTCTGATGAAGAAATAGAAGAAATATGGAATAACAAAGACACAATAAATGGAATAGATACAGTTTTAATACTAATCTATACAGGAATGAGAATTAACGAGTTGTTACAGATAGAGAATGCAAAAATAAATTTTGAAGAAAGATATATGATAGGTGGAGAAAAAACTGAGGCAGGAAGAGACAGAGTAATTCCAATAAGTACAAAAATACTTCCACTAATAAAAGCAAGATATAACCCAGATAACAAGTATTTAATAGTAGATGACCAAGGTAAGCCAATAAGTTACTACGCATATAAAAGATATATATGGGAGCCAGTAATGGAAGAACTAAAGCTGCCTAACCCTCATACGCCACATACGACAAGACATACAACTGTAACAATGCTTTCAAATGCAAGAGGAGAAAATGGAGAACCAATAGATACCCTAACAATAAAATACATACTTGGACATAAGACTGATACAGATATAACAGAAAGGTACACCCATAGAAGAATAGAACAACTTGTCGCTGCCATAGATCTAATATAAGTAAAAGAAAAACACGCTACTTTTCCTATATATAATAATATAATAAATTCATATAGGTAAACAAGCGTGTTTCTTCGGATAACACGCCCAGTTTTCTATATATAAGTAATAATAATATAGGAAAACCAGCGTCCTTACAACACGCTAGTTTTTCTATAATAAGCAAATATGCAGATATAACAAAATAGCTGAAGACAAAATAAGCCGTTTTTAAAGACAGACTATAAGTATATACCCTAAAATAAAATAAAACGTCTGTAAACGCTTCTGGAGTTAAATAAGTAAAAGAATAAGGAAATACTAGGGCAAGTTCAGAGTAGCCTTGCTATTGTTGCTCGATAATCTCGCAACAATTTTGACTGACAAGCAGTCAAAACGCAAGATTTGAGAGAGTCATTGCTAATGGAGTCGCGTGGGCTTTTGCCCCACGCTCCCATAAATAAAATAATAATAGATAAATAATCAAGAATAAGTTTTTAAAATCATAAAATTATGGTAAAATAAGTAAGAGAGAAAATCTCTAAAAAATGTTCTTAAATTAAGGAAAAATTAGTCCGAAAGCAACAAGTAAACAACAAAAACAGGCTGAAACGTCTTGATTTCAAGCACATAATTATAGTATAATAATATTATGTAACCAAAAACAGTGATGATAAAATCACAAAAAAATGGAGGAAACATTATGAAAAAAATACTTGCAACAATCGTAACTTGTGGTTTGGTTATGGGAATCAGCTTTGCTGGTGCACCGTTGAGCGTAGAAGCTGCGTCAGCGGTATCAATAAGATCTGCGGATGGCAACTACTCGACAATGGGCTTCGGTGGAACTTTCCGGGAGATGGAAGCAGAAGTCCGGGAACGCTTAAACGAAGGGCATGATGACCCGATCTGGTTCATTGCCAGTGAGAAATGCCACACAGAGGCAGAATACCATTTCTCCACCGACAAAGAAAAAGAAGATTTGTCGTGGGAGTATGATTGGGTTGAAAGT
The DNA here is from genome assembly GCA_944393485.1 of uncultured Clostridia bacterium. Taxonomy (GTDB): domain Bacteria; phylum Bacillota; class Clostridia; order TANB77; family CAG-508; genus Merdicola. Next base: position 8,104 of record CALYAJ010000050.1, on the reverse strand, counting down.
GGAAGTGAGACGGACTTTGTCCAGGTTGGAACATATCTGGGCAACCATCTCAGGGCAAATCTGGAGACGGATTTTGCAGAAAATCCACAGGAGACTGTAAAAGACGTGCTTTCATCTGCTGAAGAGGAATTTTCGGTAGAAATCGCACCTAATCAGCCGATTTATTGGCATACCGAAGATGTCGATGCCGATAAATTCTTGCTGGAAGTGGCGGTTGGAAAGTATGTAATAGAACCAGGCGATTGCCTTAGCGTGATTGCTGAACGGTTCAATACATCAGTAGAGCAGCTGATGGCAGACAATCAGAACATCGTAGATCCCGACTTAATATATGCGGGAGACTTTCTGGTTGTAAAATGAATCATCACACATACTGCCTAAAATGAGGCAGTGGCCCTATAGGAATTAACATTCCTATGGGGCTTTTAACGTTAGTATATTTATATTGTAAACAGCACTAAAAAACTTGTTTTTTTAGTGTATAAATGATATTATTCTTATTGAATAAATTACTAGTATTATACAATTAATAATTAAATTAGGAGAGAAATTATGGACGAGGAAAATTTAATTAATCCAGAGTTAATTAATGAAGAAGAAAATAGATTAGAAAATTCATTAAGACCAAAGACTTTAGATGAATATATTGGACAAACAAAAGTAAAAGAAAATATGAAAATATACATAGAAGCAGCAAAAAAAAGAGGTGAACCACTAGACCATGTACTTTTATATGGACCACCAGGATTAGGAAAAACAACACTTTCTAATATAATTTCAAATGAAATGAATTCAAATATAAAAATTACATCAGGTCCAGCAATAGAAAAGCCAGGGGACCTAGCAGCGCTACTTACAAATTTATCAGAATTTGATGTGCTATTCATAGATGAAATTCATAGATTAAATAAAAGTGTAGAAGAAATATTATATCCTGCCTTGGAAGATTATACTTTAGATATAATTATAGGAAAAGGACCAAGTGCAAGATCTATAAGATTAGATTTACCTAAGTTTACATTAATAGGTGCTACAACAAAAGCAGGTTCTTTAACAACACCTTTAAGAGATAGATTTGGAATAGTAGAAAGACTAGAGTTATATGAGCCAGAAGATTTGCAGAAAATTGTAAAGAGATCAGCTGGAATATTAGATGTAGAAATTGATGATAATGCAACAATGGAAATAGCTAAAAGATCAAGAGGAACGCCAAGAATAGCAAATAGAATATTAAAAAGGGTTAGAGATTATGCAGCAGTTTTAGGTGATGGAAAAGTTGACTTAAAAATGGCGAAAATTGCATTAAATAAATTAGAAATAGATGATTTAGGTTTAGATCAGGTAGATAGAAACATATTACTAACAATTATTAATAAATATTCTGGAGGACCAGTAGGAATAGAAACTTTAGCAGCTACAACTGGTGAAGAAATGGAAACAATAGAAGATGTATATGAACCATTTTTAATGCAAATTGGTTTTATAGCACGTACTCCAAGAGGAAGAATTGCTCTTCCAGCAGCATATGAACATTTAAATATAGAATATAACAAATAAGAGGTTATTATGAAACAAAAAACAAAAGATATCATTTTTAATATATGTTACATATTGGTTTTATTAATAGCATTTTTAGGAGTATTATTACCAAAAAATTTGCAAAATTTAGATGAAATATGGAATTTTAATTTTGCAAGAAATATAGCAAATGGACTCTTACCATATAATGATTTTAATATGCTTCAAACTCCATTATTACCATTTATATTAGGTGGAGTTTTAAAGATTTGTGGAACAGAACTTTTTGTTGTAAGAATTATATCAGCTATATTAGGTGTAGCAATAATATATATGGCATATATTATATTAAAAAAATTAGGATTAAATACAAAATGGTCAATATTTTCATCATTAATGGTATTTTTCTTTATAAAAGATAATTTTAATATAGATTATAATTATGTAATATTATTAATTACTTTAATTTTAATATACTTAGAATTAAGAAATAGAAATACATCTGTTAAGTATAATATTATAATAGGAATTTTAGCAGGTACAACTATATTATTTAAACAAAGTATTGGAATTGTAATTTCAGTATTTACTTGTTTATATATTTTAATAAATAATAGAGATAAAGAAACATTAAAAAAAGTAGGATATAGGATTATTGGAGCACTAATACCAGTATTAATTTTAATAATTTATCTATTAGCAAGTAATTCTTTAGGAAATTTTGGGGATTACTGTATACTTGGAATAAAAACATTCTCAAATGATGTTTCATACATGAAATTGCTGGATGATATGAATATTACAGCACTTATTAGTATATTGGCACCAATTACAATTATTTACTTTTTAATAACTGGTATAAAAAATAAATCTAAGAAAGAAAATTTAATTTTAGGTATATTTGGATTAGCTCAATTTATAATGGTATATCCTATAGCAGATGAAATACATTTTCAAATTGCCGCATTACCGACTGTTATAGGAATGTTGTATCTAATATGTAAAAAAATTCAAGAAATAAAACCTATTAAAGTATCTATATTTATAGAACATTTTATGAATGTAATAACTATATCAATGGTTTTTATGGTGGTTTTATTTTTTACAAATGAATTATTATATTATTATACAAATTCAGAAAAATCAATATTAACAAATTTCTCTGGAATTCCTATATCAGAAGGATTACAAGATAGAATAATAGAAGTAGATAATTTTATATTAGAACAAGATAAACCAGTATACATTTTAGATTCAGAAGCAGCAGTATATATGATACCACTAAATAGGTATAACAAAGATTATGATATGTTTTTAAAAGGAAATCTTGGTTCTGAAGGAGAAGAAGGACAAATTGATAAAATAAAAAATATGGAAAATGCGTATATTTTAATAAAAAATGAAAATTTATCACTAAATTGGCAAACACCAAAAGATGTAATAAATTATGTAAGAAACAACCTAAAAAAAGTAGACACAGTAAGCTTTTTCGACGTTTTTGAACTTTAGGGACGGTCCTTAAAGTTCAAAAGGTAAACATAAAAATGTATTCTAATATTAATTCTACAATTAATATAAGTGGGGGCAAAAATTAATATTTAAAGGAGGTTTTTGCATGCCACGAAAATCAAGAAAAGAAATGAATTCAAAATTTCTACATATTATGATACAAGGGATAAATAGAGAATATATTTTTAATAAAGATAAAGATATCAAAGCATTTTTAAAAATTTTAAAAGAAAAAATCAAGAAAATGGATTTATGCATAATAGCTTATTGTATTATGAATAATCATGCACATTTTTTAGTTTATACAGAAGATATTAAGTTAGTTTCTAAATTAATGAAAATGGTTAATACAAGTTATGCCATCTATTACAATAAAAATAAAGAAAGATGCGGATATGTATTTAGGGATAGATTTAAATCTGAAGAAATCCTTTCTCAAAAACATTTAGTTAGTTGTATACATTATATTCATAATAATCCCGTAAAGGCTAAAATGTGCTTAAATCAGAGTGAATATAAGTATTCTAGCTATAATGAATATAAAATTAAGCAATATTTAATTAATAAAAATAAAGTAATAGAAATTTTAAATCAATATAAAGTTGATATTGATATGATGCTAAATAAAAGTACAGAAACTTATAAGTTTATTGATGATATAGAGCCACGAAATAGAACAATAATAAAAATAAGTGTTTTAGAAGAATTTTGTAAAGAAAAAAATATCGAAAATATTAATGAATTACGCTATGATAAAAATAATTTAAAAGAAATAGCTACAATTATGAACAAAGAGTATAATTTTACTCAAAAAGAAATTGCTGAAGTTATTGGTATAAGCAGACTAAAGATACATAGAATAATACATCTATAAGAAAATAAAGGTATTGAATTAACATAATATTTGAACTTTAAGGACCGTCCCTAAAGTTCAAAAGGAGGGGAAAAGGTTGAAATTACTAATGCATACGTGTTGTGCACCTTGTAGTGTATATTGTATAGATTCTTTAAGAGATGAAGGAATAGAGCCAACAGTATATTGGTATAATCCGAATATACATCCATACATGGAATATAAGGCAAGACGTGACTGTTTAAAAGAATATACAAAAAGTATAAATGTGGAAGCAATTTTTGAAGATGATTATGGCTTAGATGAATTTTGTAAAAATGTGGTTAATTCTTTAGGTACCAGATGTCAAGATTATTGTTATCCAGTTCGTTTGGAGCAAACTGCAAAATATGCTAAGGAACATGGCTTTGATACAATTACTACGACTTTACTTGTTAGTCCATATCAAAAACATGATATTATAAAGAAAATTGGAGAAGAAATTGCTAAAAAATATGGCTTAGATTTTTTATATAGAGATTTTAGAGTTGGTTTTAAAGTGGGACAAGCTAAGGCAAGAAAATTGGGATTATATATACAAAAATATTGCGGCTGTATTTTTTCAGAGGAAAGTAGATATTTAAGCCACAATCAAGGAATGCCAAAATTACCAGAAGGTTTTGAGTTTTTACCAGTGACACATTCAATTAATATAAAAAAAGAAAGAGATAATAAAGAAAAATATTTAGACTTACTTCTTGAAGCAGATCCAAGTAAAGAAATGATAGAAAAATATTTATCTGATGGTGACTTGTTTGTATTAACATATAAAGACGAGCCAGTTTGTGTTTCTGTAGTAACAAAAATAGATAATGATACTGTAGAATTAAAAAATATAGTAACAAAAGAAAAATACAGAGGAAAAGGTTTTGCTAAAAAAATGATTAAGTACTTAGTAGATAATTATAAGCCAAGATATAAAAAAATGATTGTTGGAACAACGCAAAATAACATACCTTTCTATGTTAAGCAAGGATTTGATAAATATGAAAAAACAACAACAAATTTCTTTGTAGATAATTATGATGAAGAATTATGGGATGGAAATATGCAGTGCGTTGATATGTATTACTATTCAAAAGATTTAACAAAAAAATGAAATAAATAATGTAAAATAATATATGAAGAATATAAAAACATTATCAAAAAAATGAAGTAAATGGGATTTAATATGAAGAAAAATAAAAAAATTTTAATAATAATATCTATTTTAATAATTATAGCAATTATAATAGTATTGCTAATTTATAATAATAATACACCAGAATTAACACCTTTTGATATTACAGCAACTTCTTATTTGGATTTAATGCCATCATGGCCAAAAGATGATAATCCAAAAGAAGCTTATTTTCAATTTAATTTAGTTGGTATTGACAAAGATACTTTTTTAAATGAATATGAAATAGAGAGTATAGATGTAAATGGCAATACAATAAATAATGAAGATGTGATTTATAATGATGATGCTAATGGATTTAGATTTTATTCATCTAAATATAAGGATAATAATATTATTAATTTAATAATAAAAAATAAAAAAACAAATATAAAATATTCGAAAAGTTTAAAGGTTCCAACTAAAACGGTATGCTAATAATGACGGAGAGGAGAAAAAAGTGAATAATAATATATATTGAAGAAAAATAAGTAAGATAAATTTAATAAGAAAGAAAGGAGTGTGAAAAAATGAGCAAATTAGAAGAGTTAAGAGATTTAATTATATATCAAAGTAAGAACAATGAAAATATATCTGTAGAAGTATTATATGATAACGAAGATTTTTGGTTAACTCAAAAATCTATGTCAAAATTATTTAATGTTGAAGTAAATACTATAAATTATCATTTAAAGGAAATTTTTGAAACTCATGAATTGGAAGAAAATCAAACTATTCGAAAAATTCGAACAGTTCAAAAAAAAGGAAATAGAAGTGTTTCAAGAGAATTAGCTTTTTACAGTTAGACGCAATAATAGCCGTCGGATACAGAGTTAATTCAAAAGAAGCTACTGATTTTAGAATTTGTGCAACTAATACATTAAAAGAATATATAAAAAAAGGTTTTGTTTTAAATGATGAATTATTAAAAAATGGGCCTAAATTTGGAAAAGATTATTTTAAAGAACTATTAGAACGTATTCGTTCAATTAGGACAAGCGAACGAAGAATTTGGCAACAGATAACAGATATATTTGCAGAATGTAGTATCTATTATGATAAAGATTCAGAAATAACACATCAATTTTATGCAATGATACAAAATAAATTTCATTATGCAATAACAGGAAATACAGCAGCAGAAATCATATATCAAAAAGCAGATCAAACGAAAGAAAATATGGGATCAGCAACATGGAAAAATTTCTAGAAAAATGGCAGAAGAAAAAGCAGAAAAGGAATATAACGAATTTAATAAACATCAAAAAATAACATCAGATTTTGATAAATTACTTTTAGAAACAAAAAAGTTGGATAAAAGGAAATGAGATTGTATATTATAACCGCAAAAACTATTAAAAACTTTTTTGTAGATAATTATAATGAAGAAATAAAAGATGATACTTTAATATGCACAGATTTAATATATTATTCAAAAAATTTAGAAAATAATTAGGAGGATAGTAATGAAATTAAAAATTCTTGGTTCAGGGAGTATTTTTTCTAAAGATAATAGTGCAAGTTGCTTAATTGATAATAAAATATTGATTGATGTGCCTAATGGAACATGTAAGACGTTAAAAAGAATTGAAATTGAACCAAGTAACATCTCAAATATATTAATTACACATTTCCACGGAGATCATTATTTTGATATACCATTTGTGTTATTGAATAAAATATCTAATAGTAATGAATCAATAAATATATATTGTGATACTTCTGGGAAAAATAAAATATATAATTTAACTAAACTAGCATTCCCTAATAAAGTAGATAAAATTAACCAGTATTTTAAATATAATACAAATGGTAAATTTAATATAGGAAACTATACAATAAAAAAGGTGAAATTGGACCATGAGGAAGGGATAGAAGCTAATGGATATATTTTCATCCAAAAAGATACAAAAATAGGATTTACTGGGGATACGGGTATATGCCAAGGAGTAAAGATAATGGCAGAGGAATGCAACTATTTAATATGTGATTGCAACTCATTAAAAGGGAAAAAATCACATATAGGTGTAGATGATATTATAGGAATAGCCAAAGAATATCAGAATTGTACTTTTTATACAACACATATGCAAACTGGTGTTAGAGAAAAAATACTATCACTTAATATAAAAAATCTTATCCCATTATATGATTATGATGAATTTTTAATATAAATAGTAGAAAGATACGTTAAAAATAGACTAATATTTCGTAGAAATAAAGTATGTATGAATTTTGATAGAAGTAAATAAGGAGGAGTTTTTACTTGAATAATAACTTAGATTTAAATTTTAATGAAATTATCAATATGATTGAAGCAAGAAGAAATAATGCTTATAAAAAAGTAAATGAAGAATTAATTTCATTATATTGGGATTTTGGAAAGTATATTAGTGAAAAAGTAAATGATAGCAATTGGGGAAATAAAATTGTAGACAAATTAGTAAATTTTATGCAAAGAGAATATCCAACAATGAAGGGATTTAATAGACGTGGAATATATAGAATGAAACAATTTTATGAAACGTACAAAGATTATCCAAATGTGTCACCACTGGTGACACAAATTAGCTGGACCAATAATTTGATTATTTTAAGCAGTACAAATACCATTGAAGAAAAAGAATTTTATATAAAAATGTGCATAAAAAATAATTATTCCAAAAGAGAATTAGACAGGCAAATTGGAAGTGGATATTATCAAAGATACATGCTTTCAGATGGCAAAGCAAATCAAAGTTTAGCAAAAGTTGAGGGCGATGAAGATTATCCTAACACAAGAATATTAGATACATATAGTTTAGAATTCTTAGATTTGCCAAACCAATATTCTGAAAAAGATTTGAAAAAAGCTATAATTTCTAATATGAAGGATTTTGTTTTAGAAATAGGAAAAGACTTTACCTATGTTGGAGAAGAATATAGAGTACAAGTTGGAAATGAAGACTTTTATATAGATTATTCCGATTCTCATATTATTCCGATTTTTTGAATTACAACTTCAAAAATATAAGTAAATTATACAG
>CALYAJ010000049.1 GCA_944393485.1 uncultured Clostridia bacterium | reverse complement strand
CAAAATTGCCAAGCTTTGTATTATCCATTAGGATGCCTCCATTTCATACTAATATTATTTTGAGCTTTTGCTTTTTTAGGATGAAGAAAAGCATGTCTAATTTCTTGCATCCAAGTTGGTAAAACAAAAAAATTATTTGTTTTTGAAGTTTTTGTATTTGGAGCATATGGACTCATATATGAAACTCCAAATGATTTTATACTACATAAAATTGCAAGATAAATATACAATCCTATAGCTATACCTAAGAATCCAGCTAAATATGCTAAGAAAATAAATATAAATCTTGTTATTCTTATATGAAAGCCAAATGAAAAGTCAGGAATTGCAAAAGAGGCAATACCGGTAATTGCAACTATTATAATTAAGAAAGGACTTACAATGCTTGCACTTACAGCAGCTTGCCCTAAAACCAAAGCACCAACAATTCCAATAGTAGGACCAATTGGTGAAGGAACTCTAAGGCCTGCTTCTCTTATTAGTTCAAAAGATATTTCCATAACTAATAATTCAAATATAACTGGAAAAGGAACATTTTCTCTTGATGCTAATATAGAAAATAGTAATTCAGTTGGTAATAGTTCTTGATGAAATCCAACAATTGCAATGTAAGCTGCTGGAAGTAATAGCGTTATAGCGATAGAAAGCAATCTTAAAACTTTTAAAAAGTTTGCAAAAACAGGTTTTAAATTTGTGTCTTCTGGTGATGATATGAAATCAGTTATAGTTGCAGGCATAATAAGACAATAGGGATTTCCATTAACTAGAACTACAACTCTTCCACCAAATAAATTTTTAGCAGCTTTGTCCGGTCTTTCAGTAGAAAGCAATTGAGGAATACTATATTTGGTATCTTCGCAAATTAATTGTTCTAATTGTCCTGTAGATAATAATGAATCTATTTCTAAATTATTTAGCCTATATCTTACTTCTGCAACAAGCTCGGTATTAGCTATATTTTTTAAGTAGCAAATAGCGCATGCCGTATTACTAAGTTTACCAACAGAAACATTTTCTATAACAAGATTTTCTGTATTAGTAGCACGTCTTAAAAGTGATGTATTAACTCTTATAGATTCAACAAAAGCTTCTTGAGGACCTTTTATAACGATTTCATTATTAGGAGAGTCTACACTTCTTTGTTTAAAACCTTTAACGTCTAAGTTAAAAGCAATAGATAAAGTATCTACAAAAAGTACGCAATTGCCCATATTTATTGCATTAAATACATTACTAAAATCTGTTTCTTTTACTAAAGCATTTTGAGGTAGTAAAGATTGCTCTATTTCAAACGACAAGTTATTAGAATGTTTTTCTACTATTACTTTTTTGCCTTTATTTTTAGTTTTTAAACAATGAGATTTATGCATATTTGCACGATTTCTAAGCATTAAAGGCTCTAATATAAAGTCATTAATTAATGTAGAATCAGCCATACCATCAATGTAAATTATAAAAGCAGAATATAGTTTTCCACCTGCTACAAGTTTAAAATCTCTAATTATAATGTCACTATTTATTAAAGTGTTATATTTAAAATCAATATAATTTTTATTTTCTTTTAAAGATGCAGATATTTTCTTATTTGTATTAGAAATAATATTTTTAGATGTAGAATTGTTTAAATTAAAATTATAAGTATCTTTAGGTGGAGTGTAATTTATTAAATTTAATATTGATTGTTTAAATTTATTAAAGTTCATAGTATAACCTCATTTATTGGAAAATATTTAAATATAGTATTTTCTAAAATGCATAAAAATATGTATTTATTGAAAAAAATACTATATACAAAACTGCCTAATAAATGGTATAATTAAATAGAATATGTAAATTGTGAAAGGAAAAAATACATGAAAGAAAATTTTTTTAGTTTTATTTTGACATTAATAATATTAGTAATAATTGGTGGACTTGGTTATATTGCTTATTATTATTTTTATGTTGGAGATGAAAGTATTGTTTCTGAAATAGTAGCTACTGACGAAAATTTAAATGAAACTATAAAACCATTAGAACCTATTAAGCAATCTACTGATGATGCTAAAGTATTACCATTAGATACAGAAAATGATACTGCTATAACTACACAGATAACTTCAGGAAAGTATAAATATTATTATGATCAATTAGATTCAAATGCAAAAAAAATTTATTCTAAGTTAGAAGATAATATAGAAAATATAAAAACAGGAACTGCTACATTGGATTTTGGTGATGAATTTAATAGTTTACTAAATGAAGAACAAGGACAAGTTAAATTAAATGAAGCATATCAATCTGCTTTGGATGCATTTTCACTAGATTATCCAGAAGTTTATTATATAGATGTAACAAATATGGTATTAATGATATATTCTAGAACTAATTTGTTTGGAACTACTTATACAACTACTATAGAGCCAGCCGCTGGAACAGATTATTTAATTGATGAATATTCAAATAAAAGTGCAGTGGATTCTGCTTTAGCAAAACTAGAAAGTATAAAAAGTAGTGTTGTTGAACAAACAAGCGCAGATGATACATATACAAAAATAAAAAAAATACATGACTTTTTAATAGATCATATGGAATATGATGATACACTAAAAAGACCAAATACTAGAAATATATATGGTGCATTAGTAGAAAAAAGTGTTGTTTGCGAGGGATATGCAGATGCTTTTAAATATTTAATGGATGCAGTAGGAATACCTTGTGTAGAAGTCGTTGGAACAGGAACAAATTCAGCAGGAGAAACAGAAGCGCATGCTTGGAACTATGTTCAAATAAATGGAGCATGGTATGCAGTAGATGTTACTTGGGATGATCCAACAATAATCGGAAATGGAATTGTTCCCAAAAGTACATATACAAGATATTTTTTAAGAGGAGCTAACTCTTTTAATTCGACACATTTTGCAAATGGACAAGTATCTGAAGGAGGAAAAGTATTTACATATCCAGCATTAAGCGTAGAAGATTATAATTAAAAATAAATAATAAAGGCACTTCAATTGTGAAGTGTCTTAAAAAATGCATGGATTTACATAAGTTTGACGTCTTATAAATATCATGTTATAATTTCCTTGAAACTTTGTAAAATTTAACTATAGCAAATTGCAAGGAGGAAAAACTATGTTAGGAAAAGTAAAACGGTTCATTGTGTGGTTAAGATTGTTTTTTATTGAAGGATGTCGCGATATAAGTGAGGCCTCCAAAAAAAGCGACTATTATTCCATATTAAAAAGCTATGGAATAACTGCATATGTTTCATCTAAAGGAACATACCTTGTAGAAGGAACAAAAATTTTGCTATCTGCTGCATTTAATATACAGGTAGTAGATTTGGACAAGATATACCTATTGGTATATGATCCCGTAAAAGGAAATCTTGTTTATAAGTTAGAGCGCTGGCTTGAAAATGAGTCAGATTACTGGCTCGAAAATGTGGGAAATGATTTGAAAGACGAGCGTCCTGTAAATAAATTAAGTTTTATAATGCAGGATAATGATTTTATGCCGTTTCAAATTATTAAAAAGTTTGGAGTAATTCTTTTTACAAATTCTTCAAGACACATCATTTTAAATTTAATTAATGAACAAATTATAAATGATGGACCTGGTAAATGCAAATATTTGAAAAATTTAAATATTTTTAGTATTGCAGATAAAAACGGTTACAAGATTTACAGACCGGTATTAGATAGTCACGGTAAAATGGAAGCCATATCTAATACGGGCATAAAATCAAAGGATATGCTAGAAGACAATCCAGGACTTAAGTTGACAGAAAATAAAATTATTTTGGCAAAAGCAAATAATTTAAGCATTTGCAAAGAATATGACTACATAAAAAAATTACCAATGCCAATTGGTAATTATACACATATAGCAAAAGAGAATAATGAGTTTTTTTTGTTATATATTGATGTAAAGATAAATGAATTGAAGATACCTGGAGAAAATATTACACGTATCTTCGAGTCTACAGAAGATTTCCCAGAACTTTCAAAGTATGTTATTATAAAAAATGAAGCTGAACTTATAATAGCTTCAATTCTTGATACAGAAATGAGGGAAATAAAAAGATATCCGAATGGTGTAAGCTTAAATATAAAAGAACCTAAGTTGGATATAAACTCCGGTGGAGTTATCATACCAATTACTGTTACAACAGTAATTGAAAATGAAGAGAAATTATAACATGGTTAAAGGTCGGAAGAAAATTATTCTTCCGACCATTCTTTGGGGCAAATAATAATTTTTTATAAAATAATACAGATTAATCCACCACTTCCTTCATTAACAATTCTTTCCAAGGTTTCTTGTAATTTTACTTGTGCATCTTCTGGCATATGTGATAATTTACTTTGCAAACCTTCATTTACTAATTCATGTAAACTTTTTCCAAAAATATTAGATTCCCATATTTTTTTAGGATCATTTTCAAATTCTGATAATAAATAATTTACTAATTCTTCTGATTGTTTTTCAGATCCAACTATAGGAGATACTTCTGTTTCTATATCAGCTTTAATCATATGTATAGAAGGAGCTTTTGCTTTTAGTTTTACACCAAATCTAGAGCCTTGTTTAACCATCTCTGGTTCATCTAAAATAAGTTCATCAATAGAAGGAGTAACAATTCCATATCCTTTAGCCTTTACTTCTTCTAAAGCAGAAGCAATTTTATCATATTCTTTCTTTATACTAGCAAAATTAGACATTGTAGCAAACAAATCACCATCATTAGTAATTGAGCAACCAGCAATTTCACTTAACATATTGTAAAATAGTTCATCTTTTAATTCTATTGAAATATATGCAGTACCTGTGCCTAGTTCAATTTTAGAAATATTGGCATTTGCAATTATTTCAGAGTTTTCAAAAACTGAAATAGAAGAATTAACTTGTTTTAAATATTTTATATCATTAAAAGCAGAATGTAATTCGTCCAATAAAGTGCTTTTTAAAGGATGATCCATATCTAGAACATCAATCCATTTAGGAAAATTAATATTAATTTGTTCTATAGGAAATTCAAATAAAACTTTTTCAAATATATTATTAATATCATTTGTGGTTAATTCAGAACAATTTATACAAATAACTGAATTTTCATATTTATCCTCTAGTTTTTTTGCAAGTTCTATAGATTCTTCAGAATTAGGATAAGCTGTATTTAATACAATTACAAAAGGTTTATTTAAATTTTTAAGTTCTGTTATAACTCTTTCTTCTGCTTCTATATAGTCACTTCTTGGAATATCTGTAAAACTGCCATCTGTAGTCATAACAATTCCTATAGTAGAATGCTCTTCTATTACTTTTTTTGTACCAATTTCGGCAGCTTGCTCAAAAGGCATTTCAGTTTCTGACCAAGGTGTTTTAACCATTCTAGGCATATCATCTTCTAAATATCCAATTGCATTGTTAACCAAATATCCAACACAATCAACTAATCTTGTTTTCAATTTTATATTATTACCAATAGTAATTTCTACAGCTTCATTTGGTACAAATTTAGGTTCTGTTGTCATAATAGTTCTTCCTGATGCACTTTGTGGTAATTCATCTGTTGCTCTTTCCTTTTTATATTCATTTTCAATATTGGGAATTACAAGTAAATCCATAAACTTTTTTATAAAAGTAGATTTACCGGTTCTTACAGGTCCAACTACACCAACATAGATATCACCATCTGTACGTTTAGCAATATCTTCATATACATTCAAATTTTCCATCTATAAAATACCTCCTCATAGAAAACGTTTGTACTAACTTACTTTAGTTAAGTATATTATGTTTTATTTAAAGTTATTCCTAAAAAATAAACTTTTTAAAAGAATAAAAATGTTAATTACAATTATCTAAAGAGAGGAAGATGGACCGTTTTCATTTCCTGATTTAACATTGCAAAATAAAAAAGCATATGATAGAATATGAAATGCAAAATGGAGGTTTAGTCTATGAAGGAAGAAGAAATTATTAAAGATTTAGAAAAATATAATCAAACAAGATTAATTAATATATTAAATAAAGTAGATAAAAATACAAAAAAAGAAATTATTAATGAAGTAAGCGAAATAAATTTAAAAGAATTAGAAAGGTTATATGAAAATATTAAAAATACAGTAGAAGTTGATGTTGGGGAATTAAAACCAGTAAAATCAATAAATCCAGATAAACTTACAAAAGAAGAATATAATGAATTTGAAAATGCAGGAATAGATGTATTAAAAAATAATAAATTTGCAGTGGTTATTATGTCAGGAGGAGAAGGTACTAGATTAGGATATAATGGTCCAAAGGGAACTTTTAAAATAGATGTTGAACCTAGGCCAAAATATCTATTTGAAATAATGGCAGATTCTATACAAAGAGCTAATAAAAAATATGGAATTACAATACCTTGGTACATAATGACGAGTAATAAAAATAATGATGAAATAGTTAATTTTATGGAAGAACATAATTATTTTGGATATCCAAAAGAATATATAGGCTTTTTTAAACAAGGAGAATTACCATTAATTACAGAAGATGGACAATTGGTAATAGATGAAAATTATAAAATTAGAAAAGCAGCAGATGGAAATGGTAGTGTATTTAAATCTATGCGCGATAGAGGCGTCTTAGAAGATATGAAAGAAAAAGGAATTGAATGGGTATATATTGGTCAAATAGATAATGTATTATTAAAAATGGTAGATACATTATTATTAGGTGTTGCAATTAAAGAAGGTTCAGAAATTGCAACTAGATCAGTATTCAAAGATTTTCCAAGAGAAAGAATGGGAACATTATGTTTAAAAAATGAAATGGTAAAAGTTATAGAATATTCAGAAATTCCAGAGGATATGATAGAAGCCAAAAATGAAAATGGTGAAATGTTATTTGGCGAATCAAATATTACATGTAATTTATTTAGTTTAAAAGCAATAGAGAAAATAAGTTTAAAAGATTTACCTTATCATAAAGCACATAAAAAATATAGTTATATGGATGAAAATTGTAAAATGATTGAGCCAGTAGAGCCGAATGCATATAAATTTGAATATTTTATATTTGATTCATTTGAATTTTTTAATCAAATTTCTATAGTAAGAGGAAAAAGGGAAGAAGATTTTGCACCGATAAAAAATAAAGAAGGTGTACAGTCACCAGAAACTGCAATAAAATTATATAATGATTATTGGAAAAAACAAAAAAGTGAAATGATATAAAATACGTTTTGAATTTAATAAATATGAAAAAAGAAAAAGCAAGGAGATGATCCTTGCTTTTTTTGCTTTTGAAACCTATTATACACTTTGTGTACCAGGAATAAAATAATCTACTACTCCGTATATTAAAGCACCTATTATTGCTGCCATCCAAGATATTGTATATCCTGCAACAAAAAATTGTGTAGCATATAATGTTGCAACTGCAAGCGCAAAACCTACAATACCTCTACCAAAACTACTAGCGTGTAATCCAGTAAATTTTGTAATTATAAAATCCATAATTGAAAGGACTATAGCAGCAATAGCTAATGTCCATATGTTATTAATACTGAAACCAGGAGTAAAGAAAGCAGTAATTGCTAAAACTATGGCAGATGTTAATAATCTCCACAATATTTGCCCCATGGTACTTGTGCTAGAATTTCCTTTTACATTCATTTGACCATCAGCCATGATATAAAACCCTCCTTAAATCGAACTTATATAAGTTCAAATTAGTAAAATAATTTTGTGTTGGTTTCATATTCTTATTGTTTACAAATTAAAAATAATTATACAAAGTGAATAAAAAAATATAAAAAAGAGATAATAATAATGAAAAAATAAAGTAGGTGAATATATGTTATCAAATTTCTTAAGGGCAATAATTATTTACATATTTGTATTATTAGTAATGAGACTAATGGGAAAAAGAGAAATTGGACAGCTACAACCATTTGAACTTGCGATTTCAATTATGATTGCAGATTTAGCATCTATACCTATGTCAGATATTGGAACTCCAATAATAAATGGATTAATTCCAATTTTAGGATTACTCGTTATGCATTTATTAATCTCGGTTTTAAATATGAAAAGTTTAAAGTTCAGAGAAGTAATTTGTGGAAAACCATCTATTTTAATTTATAGAGGAAAAATTGATGAAAAAGTACTAATAAAGGAAAGATTTACAATAAATGAATTAGAAGAAAGATTACGTTCAAATAATATATTCAATATTGGTGACGTGGAATATGCAATATTAGAAACAAGTGGGCAGATAACTGTAATACCAAAGCCAGAAAAAAGAAATGTTGTTATAAGTGATTTTAATATAGAACCAGAATATGAAGGAATATCATATGATTTAGTTATTGATGGAGTAATAATGAAAGAAAATCTAAGAAAACTTGGAAAAGATGAAAAATGGTTAGAAAAACAAGTTGCAGAATTCAAAATAAAACCAAAAGATGCATTAGTTGTAACAATTGATGGAAAAGGTAATTTTTATTGTCAAGCAAAAGAAAGGGAAAATAAAAATGTATAAGGAAATTGTTATATGCATTATAGTAGTTATTCTTATAGTTAGTATGGATTTAATAAGTAATAATTATACTAAAGAAGTGTTTAATGAGATAAATGAAAATCTTGGAATTTTGCGAGAAGAAATGCTAAAAAAAGAAAAGGATAATAATAAAATAAATGAAGAGATAAAAAAGGTAGAAAAGGCTTGGAGTGAAACATATATAATATTAACTTGTTATATAGAACATAATGAATTAGAAAAAGTTGCAAAACAAATAACCTTAATAAAAGGAAATGTTGATGTAAAAGAATACAATCAAGCAATTCCGCAATTAGATGAATGCATATTTATTTTAAATCACATAAAGGATAAGGAAAGCCTACTAATACGAAACCTTTTTTAGCTTTTTGAACTTTAGGGACGGACCTTAAAGTTCAAAAGATTTACATAAAATATGAAAAAATCGATATTTATATAGATCTTTTGCAGGCAAAAATCTAGTAAAACTCTTATTTTTAGGACAATAAAAGAAAATTAACAAATTAAACTTTACATAAAAAATGAACTTTAAGGACCGTCCCCAAAGTTCATTTTTTTCGTGTAAAGCTCTTGACATTTACACTAAAATAGTGTAAAGTATAATAGCATTACAAAAAAGAAGGTGTAATGATGGAAAAAAACATAGAAATAAGTATATTATCTCAAATATATAAAAATATGCTAACTGAAAAACAGTTTGAGATTTTAGATGAATATTATAATAGTGATTTTTCTTTATCAGAGATTGCAGAAAATTATAATATTACAAGACAAGCAGTAAGAGATAATATAAAAAGTGGAGAAACAAAATTATATGATTTAGAAGAAAAGTTAGGACTTATGGAAAAAACTAAAAAACAAGAAGAAATAATAAAAAACATTAATTCTAAATTAGATAATATAAAAACAGAAGATACAGAAAAAATAAATTACATAAAAAACGAATTAAAAAAATTATTGTAAAATTAAAACAAGGAGGCAGCGATAATGGCTTTTGAAGGATTATCTTCTAAATTACAAAGTATAACAAATAAATTTAGAGGAAAAGCAAGAGTAACAGAAGCTGACCTTAAAGAAATGCTAAGAGAAGTAAAACTTGCATTACTAGAAGCTGATGTTAATTATAAAATTGTTAAAGAATTTATTGCAACAATACAAGAAAAAGCATTAGGTCAAGATGTATTAAAATCTTTAACACCAGGACAACAAGTTATAAAAATAGTTAAAGACGAATTAGTAGAATTATTAGGAGGAGTAGAAAGTAAAATAACATTTTTACCAAATTCACCAACAATAATTATGCTTGTAGGTCTTCAAGGTTCTGGTAAAACAACAACAGCAGGAAAACTTGCAAATATTTTAAGAAAACAAGGTAAAAAACCTTTATTAGTAGCATGTGATGTATATAGACCAGCAGCTATTAAACAATTACAAGTTGTAGGAGCAAGTTTAAATATACCAGTATTTAGTGATGAAAATTCAAAAAATGTAG
Organism: uncultured Clostridia bacterium; assembly: GCA_944393485.1. GTDB lineage: Bacteria > Bacillota > Clostridia > TANB77 > CAG-508 > Merdicola. The sequence goes on along the minus strand of CALYAJ010000049.1, from coordinate 3,411 downwards.
TTAATATTGCAAAAAGATCTATAGATGAAGCAATAAAAAAACTAAATGATGTAATAATACTAGATACAGCAGGTAGACTTCAAATTGATGAAGAACTAATGGAAGAGCTAAAAAATGTAAAACAAAGTGTAAAACCACAAGAGATTCTATTAGTTGTAGACAGTATGACAGGTCAGGAAGCAGTAAATGTTGCTAGTACTTTTAATGAAAAGGTTGGAATAGATGGAATTATCTTAACAAAACTAGATGGTGATACACGTGGTGGTGCGGCATTATCTGTAAAAAAAGTAACAGGAAAACCAATTAAGTATGTTGCAACAGGTGAAAAATTAAGTGATATAGAAGTATTTCATCCAGACAGAATGGCATCAAGAATATTAGGCATGGGTGATGTACTTTCAATAATAGAAAAAGCAGAAGAATCATTTGATGAAGAAGAAGCTAAGAAAATGGAAGAACAATTAAGAAAGCAAAATTTTGATTTAAATGATTATTTAATGCAATTAAGACAAGTTAAAAAAATGGGTTCATTTTCATCATTATTAAAAATGATACCGGGAATGAATCAATTAAAAAATGTAAAAGTCGATGATAAAGAATTTGACAGAATAGAAGCAATAATATGTTCAATGACAGAAAAAGAAAGAAGAGATCCACGTTTATTAAATGCAAGCAGAAGAAAAAGAATTGCAAGTGGAAGTGGAACTTCTGTACAAGAAATAAATAAATTCATGACTTCTTTTGAAACAACACAAAAAATGATGAAAAAACTTAAATCAGGAAAAGGCATGAAAAATATGATGAAAAATTTAAATCTTAATGATTTAAAGAATTTTAAGATGTAGGTTATTAATATTAAATTAATAATATATTAGTTTGAATTTTTTAGGAGGTGAAAAAACATGGTAAAAATAAGACTACAAAGAGAAGGAAAGAAAAAAGCACCTTTTTATCATATAGTAGTAGCTGATTCTAGAAGCCCAAGAGATGGAAAAGTTATAGCTAAAATTGGAACATATGATCCAATGACAAAACCATCTACAATAGTTTTAGATACAGAAGCTGTTCAAAAATGGATTAAAAATGGAGCAAAACCAACAGATACAGTTAAAAAATTAATCGAATTAGCAAACAACAAATAAGTACAGACATGAGGAGGCAACAAATGAAGGAAGTTTTGGAATTAATGATTAAGAATTTAGTAGATAATGCTGATGCAGTATCTATAAAAGAATTAGATGGTGAAAAATCAATTGTTTACGAAGTTAAAGTTGCAAGTGATGATATGGGAAAAGTTATAGGAAAACAAGGAAGAGTTGCAAGAGCAGTAAGATCTATAATGAAATCTATAGCATCAAAAGAAAACAAAAAAGTTACAATTGAATTCATCGATTAAAGGTAGGATAATATGGAATATATAGAGATTGGACAAATAGTTAATACAAATGGTTTAAAGGGAATTGTTAAAGTAAATCCTTTTACAGATGATGTTAATATATTTGAACAAATAAAATATGTATATATAGAGCTAAAAGATGAATTAAAAAAAGTTAAAATAGAACAAGTTAGATATAATAAAAATCAAGTATTATTAAAACTTGAAGGTATTGACTCTATTGAAGAGGCAGAAAAATATAGAACTTGTTATATAAAAACAGAGAAGAAAAAACAGGAAGAACTAGGTGAAGATACATATTATATTGTAGATTTAATAGGACTTAACGTTTTTTCTAATGAAGGAGAAATGCTTGGAATATTAGAAGATGTTTTTCCGACTGGAAGCAATGATGTATATGTAGTTAAAGACAATCTCGGAAAACAAATATTAATTCCTGCCATAGCAGATGTTGTAAAAGAAATTGATTTAAAGAATAAAAAAATGATAATAAATCTTATTCCAGGTTTATTATAGGAGGAAAAATGAAATTTAATGTTTTAACACTTTTTCCAGAGATGTTTTCTTCATTAGATGAAAGTATAATTGGAAGAAGTAAAGAAAAAGGACTAATAGATATTAATTTAATAAATATTAGAGATTTTTCAAAAAATAAACATAAAAAAGTAGATGATACTCCTTATGGTGGTGGAGCTGGAATGGTTATGGAACCAACAGTTGTATATGATGCTTTTAAATCTATTAAAGATGAAAAAACAAAAGTTATATATTTGTCACCACAGGGGCAAACTTTAAATCAACAAAAAGTGCAAGATCTTGCTAAAGAAGAAAGTATCACATTACTTTGTGGTCATTACGAAGGTATTGATCAAAGAGTAATTGATACAATAGTTGATGAGGAAATTTCTATTGGTGATTATGTATTAACTGGTGGAGAACTACCAGCAATGGTTTTGATTGATAGTGTTAGCAGATATATAGAAGGAGTTTTAAAAGAGGAATCTATAAAAGAAGAATCTTTTACAAATGGACTTTTAGAATATCCACAATACACTAGACCTGAAATGTTTTTGGATAAAAAAGTTCCAGAAGTATTATTATCTGGAAATCATCAAAAAATAGCTGAATGGAGAAGAAATCAATCAATTATAAATACATATTTAAAAAGACCAGATTTGTTAAAGGAAATTAACCTTTCAGAAAAAGAACAAAAAATGCTAGAGGAATATAAAAATTTAAAAGAAGGAGGAAGTAAATAATGGATATCATTAAATCAATTGAACACGAGCATTTAAAAGAAAAGATACCAGTTCTTAAGGTTGGAAATACTGTAAGAGTTCACCAAAGAATAAAAGAAGGAAATAGAGAAAGAATCCAAGTATTTGAAGGAATTATTATTAAAAAACAAGGTGGAGGATTAAACGCTACATTCACAGTTAGAAGAATAGCTTCAGGTGTAGGTGTAGAAAAAACATTCTTAATCCACTCACCATTAGTAGAAAAAGTTGAATTAGTTAGAGTAGGTAAAGCAAGAAGAGCTAAATTATATTACCTAAGAGATAGAGTAGGTAAAGCTGCTAAAACTAAAGAACAAATTGGTGCAAGAATTGAAAATAAAGAAATTACAGTAAAAACAACAGTAGAAGAAGAACCAGTAGCAGAAGTAAAAGAAGAAGCTAAAACAGAAGCTCCAGTTCAAGAAGCAACAGTAACTGAAACAGAAGCTACACCAGTAGAAGAAGTAAAAGAAGAAGTTGCTCCAAAAGCTGAAGAAAAAGTTGAAGCTAAAGTAGAAGAAAAAGCTACTGAAGAAACAAAAAAAGATGAAGAATAATAAATAAGGTAAAGGCGAAAATATGTGTTTCGTCTTTATTTTTTTTGAATTAAGAAATAAATTGCTATATTCATGATTCAAACTGTCAGATGTAGTATGCAGGAGTTAGTGTAAAATAAGTTCGGGAAAATTAAAAAAATAAATAAGATACCCAATTCAAAATTGTGTTAAAATAAAAAAA
>CALYAJ010000048.1 GCA_944393485.1 uncultured Clostridia bacterium | reverse complement strand
CTCTAAACTTATTGTAACAGAAAAAGAGTTGCGTTAGCAACTCTTAAAGGAAAAATTTATTTTTCCTGTTTTTTATAAATATTAAGCTACATATAAATATGTGTTATTGTAAATAAATTTATACATTTTGCGAATATATTTTTCTAATAAAAGTAGCAATGCTCAAAGTCATATAATTAGACATACTCCAGAAAAAATGTTATAATATTTATGTTTACAAAATTTGAAAGGAGAATAAAAGATTATGAAAGAATTGCGGATAGGATTTCCAATTAATAGAGGAGTAGTAATACGGTCTCCACAGACTATGATTACTGCTAAAGTAACGCAATCTGAAGATGGAACAGAAGTTGCTGGATTTATAGGTTATCAAGAAGAACGAAATCTTATAAAAGATGAAAGGAAACAAATAAAAAAGCAAGAGATTATATTGCCAATGATAACTATATATACGATAGTGACAATTCTTTTTTACTCAGTGAGTGGAGTAATGGGAATTGTAGCAGGAGTATATTTTAGTTTAATAACATGTATACAAATGTATTTTTTATTGTCAGATGTAATCTATTCATTAAAGTATAAGCAACAGGCTCAGTACTTAAATATTCTAAAGAGAATAGAAAAATTGGCCGGAGATAATATAAATATTAATTTTGAAAATTTATTTTCAATAGATTATATTTCAGAAAATAATTATAGTCAGGATATACGGCAAATTTTATTGGCTCTGTCAATATCAATTGCTATGCTTTTTATAAGAAAGGATAATATTATCATTCCAATGTTAATAGAAGTTTGCATATTTATAATATATAGTGTTATATTTTTAAAATGCAAAAAATCAATAAAGTTTTTGGAAAAAATAGTAAAGGCACTTTTGTATCGAAAGCCCACAGAAGAACAAATACAACTTGTATGGTTTGGGCTAAATTTTATTAGTAAATACGATGACGATTGCTTTAAAATTTTGCAATGGTATTACAGAAATTAATAATCTTTTAGTAAACGCAATAACAGCCATATACCTAAATTAGGTATGGCTGTTTTTGGTTAATTGTTTTTCTCAATTATATCCCAGCAAATGAAATTTAAAATTTCGATAGTGGTGCTGATAAAAAATTAAAGAAATCAAAAATATTAATGATAATTAAATTATACAAATAGGGATTTTAGGACAGTCCCCCAATCCCTATCCCTATAATAATATTCCTGCTTCTAAAGCAATTTTTATCATTTTATTTAAACCTTGCTCACGTTCTTCTGGAGTAGCTTGCTTTTCAATAAATGGAGAATCTACAACAGTCATTAAGCATGAGGCTTTTTTATTTAAAACTTTAGCATTATAAAATAATGCAAATGCTTCCATTTCAGCAGCAATTGGATTTAATTTTTTTGGAAGTCTGTTAAAGAATTTTTTTGAATTTGTCATATAAAAATCTACCATGTCTGTACATACTGTATTTCCTTCAAAAATTTTGATTTTAGAGTTATAAGCTACTTGTTTTAAAACAGAGTTAAGATTTTTGTCTGCTGATATAATATGACAATCATCATTATTAAAAGTAAGGGCATAATTTCCCTCAGTATAAACATTATCTGCAAGAACAACATCAAATAAATCCAAATCTTGTATATATCCTCCACAAGAGCCAATTCTTATAATATTTTCTACATCATAAAATTTATATAATTCATATGAATAAATCCCTACACTTGGCATTCCCATACCATGTGCCATAACTGAAATTTTTTTCCCTTTATAATATCCAGTGTATGCAAGCATGTTTCTAACAGAATTTACTAATTTATAATCACTTAAAAAATTTTCTGCAATATGTTTTGCCCTTAGAGGATCTCCAGGCATAATAACAGTTTTTGCAAAATCTCCTAAATTTGCTTCATTATGTGGTGTCATAAAAACCTCCTATAATTAATATTACAATAATAGTATAGCATAATGTAAAAAAATTATAATTGTTTGATATAAAAATGTAACAAAAAAGTAATATTATGGAAATACACATATTAAGTCAAAAAATGTATAATAGATGTGTATAAAAGCAAAAAAGGAGAGATAAATATGTGGACATGTTTATATTTAAGTCATATAGTTGTAATTATAATGATAGTAATTGCAATTTTAGGGATTATTTATGAAATATCACAAAAAAAGCTTAAAGCATATCAAGTTATTGTTGTATTTGTATTTTGTATAATTTCAATGGCTTTAGTTTCAGGAGTAACAGCTATGAATTGGATTAATAATGAAAAGATACAAACTGAAGAAAAATTATATTCTGGAAAATATGATTATTGGACTTGTGATACAACAAAATTTGCTACTTTAGTATCTGATAATATTGATTTTGCAAAATATGTAGACTTAGAAACAGGAAATATTGTTGCAGTAAAAAATGAAGCTATTAGAACAAATAATACAAAAGTTGATTTAAGTAATGAAGATGAAGCAAAACAAGTATATGATGATATAAATATCAAAGAAGAATTTAATTTATCAGATGATTACTTAATTACAGTAAATTCTAAAAAATTTGTAAAACTTTCTGATAATTTATATTATATAACTTATTTATATGAATATGATAAAGATGATGTTACAGAAAAAGGAAAGATATACTTAATAGCAGATAAAGAATATCAAATGAAAACATATGTAATGACAAATCTAATTAATGATAGTGGAGAAAAAGAATTTACAGAGAATGTACTAGAATTAATTGGTACAATGAATTTATAAGAAGGAGGTAGAAGGATATGACATTAGTATTAAACTTTGTTTTTGATCTAATAATTGCAATTCTAGTATATGAATATTTAAAAAGAAATAAAAAAACAGAAGCATATGCAGCAGCAGTAATTATTAAAGTAGCATATTTTCTATCATCTACGTTAATTTTAGGCGAATTTAATTTTGCTGAATTTGTATTATATATATTAGTAATGGTTTGCATTTGTAGATTATATATGATAGTAATAGATACTATATATACAAAAGATATGAAAGCAATATTATTTATATTTGAAGCAACATTAGTAGGAATTATAATAATGTCATTCTTAGGTCAAGTATTGCATACATTATTATTTAATTTATTAACATTATTTGCAAGTACTTTTAATTATACATTACAAAAAATTTCTTAAAGATGTTGAAACATCATTTGTCTTGTGATAATATATCAATATAATTATTTAAGAGTTATGAGAGATTAAAAAAAAACCGCGTAAGTTTTTTAATCTCTCTTTTGTTTTTTGAAATATAAAAATACATTATGCGGTTTAAGCAATTAATTGCTTGAATGGAGGTTTTTTTATGAATACTAAATATATTTTTGTAACAGGAGGAGTTGTATCTGGCCTTGGCAAAGGAATAACAGCAGCATCATTAGGTAGATTATTAAAAAATAGAGGATATAAAGTAACAATACAAAAATTTGATCCATACCTAAATGTTGATCCTGGTACAATGAGCCCATATGAACATGGAGAAGTATTTGTTACAGATGATGGGGCTGAAACAGATTTAGACTTGGGCCATTATGAGAGATTTATTGATGAGAATTTAACAAAAGATTCTAGTATAACAATGGGAAAAATTTATTTAGAAGTACTAGAAAAAGAAAGAAGAGGAGATTACTTAGGAAAAACAGTACAAGTTATACCTCATGTAACAAATGAAATAAAAGAAAAAATTTATAGTTTTGAAAATACAGATACTGACATAGTAATTACAGAAATAGGTGGAACTGTAGGAGATATAGAAGGACTTTCAATAATTGAAGCAATAAGACAAGTTGGATTAGAAAAAAATCCAGAAGATGTATTATATATACATGTAACACTTCTTCCATATATTACAGGTTCAAATGAAATAAAATCAAAACCAACACAACATTCTGTTAAAGAATTACAATCATATGGAATAAAACCAAATATACTAGTATGTAGAAGTGAAATTGAAATTCCAGATTCTATAAGAGAAAAATTAGCATTATTTTGTAATGTAAGAAAAGAAAATGTAATTCAAAATAAAACGGTAAAATGTTTATATGAAGTACCACTTATGCTAGAAAAAGAAGGATTAGGAAGAGCTGTATGCAACCAATTAAGATTAGATAATTACATTCCAGACAATTCTGAGTGGCAAGAAATGATAGATAAAATAAATAATATACAAGATAAAACAGTAAAAATTGCAATTGTAGGAAAATATACTAGATTAGAAGATTCATATATATCAGTTATCGAGAGTTTAACACATGCGGGTTATGCAAATAATGTAAAAGTAAAAGTAGATTTGATAGATTCAGAAAAATTAAATAAAGATAATGTAAAAGAAAAGTTAAAAGAATATAACGGAATTGTTGTTCCAGGTGGCTTTGGAAATAGAGGAATAGAAGGAATGATAACAGCAATTGAATATGTTAGAGAAAATAATATTCCATTTTTAGGTATATGCCTTGGAATGCAAATGTCTGTTGTTGAATTTGCTAGAAATATATTAAAATTAGAAGATGTAAATTCAGAAGAATTCGATGAAAATGCTAAGAATAAAGTAATTCATATAATGGATGAACAAAAAGATGTAAAGAAAAAAGGCGGAACTATGAGATTAGGAGCATATCCTTGTTTATTAAAAGATGATAGTAAAGTAAAAGAATTATATGGTAAAGAAAATATCTCAGAAAGACATAGACACCGTTTTGAATATAATAATGATTATAAAGAAAAACTAGAAAAAGCAGGATTAATATGTTCAGGAGTTTCACCAAATGGAAAATTAGTAGAGATCGTAGAATATACAAAGCATCCATTTTTTATTGGAGTTCAATTCCATCCAGAGCTAAAATCAAGACCAAATAGACCAGCACCAGTTTTTGTAGGATTAATAAAAGCTGCAAAAGAAAATTAGCGGATTGTCTTAAAATTCTTATAATAGAAAAAGAAAGAAGGCTAGAGCAATGCTCTAGCCTTCATCTGCGAGTTTTCGGAATGAACTATTCCTATTATGTAAGTTGCAATAATCTATATAAAAAATAATAGTTCTAAAACTAATTTAATACTAATAAAATTAATAGTGAATGGGCTTGTTTAAAAAGAAATGTGAATTTTATGTGAAAATTAGCAAACGTACTTGACAAGTGCTAAAAAAAGGTATACATTATTAGCAGTCGCTAAGAAAGAGTGCTAATAAATCGAACATATTAATTTAAAATATAGGAGGTAATGTGTAATGATAAGACCATTAGCAGACAGAGTATTATTAAAGATGGAAGAAGAAGAGGAAAAAACAAAAAGTGGAATAATTCTATCAACATCAGCAAAGGAAAAACCACAAACAGCAAAAGTTATAGAGGTTGGACCTGGAGAAAAAATTGATGGAAAATTAGAAGAAATGTATGTAAAAAAAGGAGATAGAGTAATAATAAATACTTATTCAGGATCAGATGTAAAATATGAAGGCGAAGAATATAAAATTGTTAGACAATCAGATATTTTAGCTATTGTAGATTAATAAAAAGAAAGGTTGGTAATTTAGTATGGCAAAGGAAATTAAATTTGGTGAAGATGCAAGAAAATCATTATTAAATGGTGTAAATAAATTAGCAGATACAGTAAAGGTTACATTAGGACCAAAAGGAAGAAATGTAGTTTTAGATAAAGGATATGGAGCACCTCTAATTACAAATGATGGTGTAACAATTGCAAAAGAAATAGAATTAGAAGATGCTTTTGAGAATATGGGAGCAAAACTTGTAAAGGAAGTTTCTACAAAAACAAATGATGTAGCAGGAGATGGAACAACAACAGCTACAGTTTTAGCACAAGCTATGGTAAAAGAAGGTGTTAAAAATGTTGCAGCTGGCGGAGATCCAATGGCAATAAAAAGAGGTATGGATAAAGCAACAGAAAAAGCAGTAGAAGAAATTAAGAAAATAAGTGTTGCAGTAAGTGGAAAAGATGATATTGCAAGAGTTGCAAGTGTATCTTCAGATAATGAAGAAGTTGGAAACTTAATTGCAGAAGCAATGGAAAAAGTATCTAATGATGGTGTTATAACAATAGAAGAATCAAAAACATCTGATACAGCAGTTAATGTAGTAGAAGGTATGCAATTTGATAAAGGATATATCTCTCCATATATGGTAACAGATACAGAGAAAATGGAAGCTGTTTTAGATAATCCATATATTTTAATTACAGATAAGAAAATAAGTAATATCCAAGAAATATTACCATTATTAGAAAATTTAATGCAACAATCTGCAAAATTAGTTATTATCTGTGATGATATGGAAAATGAAGCATTATCTACATTAGTACTTAATAAATTAAGAGGTGTATTAAATGTAGTTGCTGTTAAAGCTCCTGGATATGGTGATAGAAGAAAAGAAATGTTACAAGATATAGCTATCTTAACAGGTGGAGAAGTTATAACAGGTGATTTGGGATTAGAACTTAAAGATACAAGAATTGATCAATTAGGAAGAGCAAAACAAGTTAAAGTTCAAAAAGAAAATACAATAATTGTTGACGGAATGGGAGACAAACAACAAATAGCTGATAGAGTTGGACAATTAAAAGCTCAAATAAATGAAGAAAAGAGCGATTTTGATAGAGAAAAATTACAAGAAAGATTAGCTAAAATCGCTGGTGGTGTAGCTGTAATAGAAGTTGGAGCTGCAACAGAAATAGAAATGAAAGATAAAAAACTAAGAATAGAAGATGCTTTATCTGCAACTAAAGCTGCAGTTGAGGAAGGTATTGTTGCAGGTGGTGGAACAACATATATAGATGTAATTCCAGAAGTTAGCAAATTTGTTGATACATTAGAAGGAGACGAAAAATTAGGCGCAACAATAGTTCTTAAAGCATTAGAAGAACCAGCAAAACAAATAGCTAGAAATGCAGGATTAGAACCAGCAGTTATAGTAGAAGAAGTTAAGAAATCAGCTAAAGGTATTGGATTTAATGCAAGATCTGAAAAATATGAAGATATGAAAAAAGCAGGTGTAGTAGATCCAACTAAAGTTACAAGAAGTGCTTTACAAAATGCAGAAAGTATCGCTTCTATGATATTAACAACAGAAAGTCTAGTAGCAGACAAAAAAGAAGAAAAATGCAACTGCGGTGGAGGAGCAAACGCAGGAATGCAAGACATGGGCGGAATGTATTAATAAAAAATAAAAAGGAATTTTGGGATTTACCTAAAATACCTTTTTATGTAAAAAAAGTATAAAAATAGAAAACCGATTGGTATATTTACTACCAACCGGTTTTTTGAATTCTAGGAACTTCTCTAAATTTAAAAATTGACTAACAACATCCGCTTCTTCTATTTCCACCACAGCAACAGAATATTATAATCAATAATATTATCCATGTGCAGCAATCATCACCAAAACCGAATCCACATCCACAACCTCTATTTTCTGGCATAGTAATCCCTCCTTTCGAAAATTAAGTATTACAACCTAACAAAAAGTTAAATTATGCTCACTTATTTGCAAAACGAGCTAATTAACATCCGCAAGGATCACATGGTGTGTCACATCCACATCCAGCATTTCTACCATTTCCGCATCCGCAGAAAAGTAATAAGAAAAGAATGATGAACCATAATAAATCATTATTATTACAACACATAATAATTACCTCCCTTTTCTTTAAAGCCTAAGTATTTCTTCTTAGTATGATATATCTTATTCAAAACTTATCTATTGTGTTACTAAAAAAATAATGATATAATTTCTGGCAGAATGGTAGTGTATAAAGAAAAAGGAGATAAGTTTATGGGAAATATAGTTTTATTAGATGAATTAACAATTAATAAAATAGCAGCCGGAGAAGTTATCGAAAGACCAGCATCTGTAGTAAAAGAAATGGTAGAAAATTCAATAGATGCAGGAGCAACATCAATAACAGTAGAAATAAAAAACGGAGGAATTTCTTTTATTCGTATAACAGATAATGGAAAAGGAATTGCAAAAGATGATACAGAAATCGCTTTTGAAAGACATGCAACAAGTAAAATAAGGCAAGCTAGTGATATAGAAACAATACATTCTATGGGATTTAGAGGTGAGGCTTTAGCAAGTATTGCTGCTGTTGCTAATGTAGAATTAGTAACAAAAACTGCAGAAGATGAAATTGGAACAAGAGTAGTTGTTGAAGCCGGAAAAATATTAGAACATGAAGAAATAGGATGTAAAACAGGAACATCCATAACAGTAAAAAATTTATTTTTTAATACACCAGTAAGATATAAATTCTTGAAAAAAGACTTTACAGAATCAGGTTATATAGAAGATGCAATAACTAGACTTGCATTAGTAAATCCAAATATTGCATTTAAGCTAATAAATTCTGGAAAAGTAATTATTCAAACAAATGGAAATGGTGATGTACAAGCAGTTATATATGGAATTTATGGAAAAAATATTGCAGAAAATGTATTAAAGGTAGATTATACATATGAAGATATACATATAACAGGAGTTATTGGAAAACCAGAAATTGCAAGATCAAATAGATCAAATCAATTGTTTTTTGTAAACAATAGATATGTAAAAGATAAAACATTATCTGGAGCAATAGAAAAGGCTTTTAAAGGATTGCTTACAATAGGTAAATATGCATTTTCTATATTAAATATAGAAATGGATCCAGCGAAAGTTGATGTAAATGTTCATCCAGCTAAACTAGAAGTAAGATTTTCTGATGAATCAAAGATTTTTAAAGCTGTATATCATGCCGTAAATGATACATTACTAAAAAATGATTTAATAAAGAATTCTGATAAAGCAGAAGAAGGATTTAAAAATCCAGCAATTAATACATCTTTGTTTGGTAATAGAACATCTTCTACTACACAAGAATTACAAAAAAATAGATTTAATAGTTTGCTTGAATTACAGAAAAAAATTAAAGAAGATCTAGAAAAAAATAAGGAAGAATTAAAAGTTAAAGCTGAAGAAGAAAATAAACTTTTAAATTCTGTAAAAGATATTGATAAAACAGAAAAAGATAAGTCTACTAATATAAATATTCAAGATGTTAAGTTAGAACCATCAGTAGAAAAAATAGAAACAAAGCAAGAAGAACCAAAATTAAAAGTAGAAGAATTAGAAAAAGCAAGTAAAGAAATAGATAAACAAATCGAAAATATTGCAAATGAAAATATTAAAGAAAAACCAAAAACATCTTTTGACGAAATGTATTTTAAAATATTTGGAACAAAACCACCAAAGCCAGAAGAAGAGGAAAAAGATGAAAATGAAATAGAAGACAGTTCAGATCTTTTACAAACAAATGAAGTAGAAAATACAAATCTATTTGATAATGTAGAAGATGATTATAAATATAAACCACAATATAAATTTATAGGAATAGTATTTAATACATATATTATTTTTGAAATGAATGATGAAATGTATATAATGGATCAACATGCAGCTCATGAAAGAATAATGTTCGAAAAAGTAAAAAAGAATTATTATTCAGATGAATCAAAAGATTCACAATTAATGCTTTTACCAGATATTATCACATTAACACATAAAGAAATGGATATAGCAAGAGAAAATATGGATTTATTTAGGAAAGCAGGATTTATAATAGAAGAATTTGGAGAAAATACAGTTAAAATTTCTGGAACTCCTAGTATCTGTATCGATTTAGATACAAGAGAATTATTCCTAGAAACATTGGATGAAATAAATTCTGTTGCAAGAACTGCAAAACAAGAAAAAGAAAATAAATTTTTAGCAACAATTGCATGTAAATCAGCTGTAAAAGCACATATGGTTCTTACAAAAGAAGAAGTGGAAAGCTTAATGGATGAACTATTAAAATTAACAAATCCATTTACATGTCCACATGGAAGACCAACAGTAATAAAAATGTCTAAATATGAAATAGAAAGAAAATTTGAAAGAAAATAATTTTTTAAAATCTAGTAAAGGAGATAAAATGGATCAAACAGAAAATAAAAAAGACATAATTGTAATAGGAGGTCCGACAGCATCTGGAAAAACAGCGTTGTCAGTAGAACTTGCTAAACAAATTAATGGACAAATTGTATCTGCAGATTCTATGCAAATATATAAAGAAATGAATATTGGAACTGCTAAAGTTACAAAAGAAGAAATGCAAGGAATAAAACATTATATGATAGACTTTGTTTCTCCAGATGAAAGATATTCTGTTGCAGATTTTAAAAAAGATGCTGAAAATGCAATAGAAGAAATAATAAATAATGGATATAATCCAATAATAGTTGGTGGAACTGGATTATATGTAAATAGTTTGATTTATAATATTAATTATCCAGAGCTAGAGTTTAATAAAGAATATAGAGAATATTTAGAAAAAAGAGCTGACGAAGAAGGATTAGAAACATTATATGGCGAAGCAAAAAAAATAGATGAAGAAGCTATTAAGAAAATAAGTATTAATGATAGAAAAAGAATATTAAGAATTTTAGAAATATACCATCAAACAGGTAAAACTAAAACAATGTTAGAAAAGGAATCTAGAATGATTCCAAGCAAATACAATTATAAAGTGTTTGCAATAAACTATGAAAGACAAAAACTATATGAAAGAATAAATTTAAGAGTAGACAAAATGATAGAACAAGGTCTTATAGAAGAGGTAAAAAAAATTAAAGAAAAATATAAAAAATTTCCTACAGCAATGCAAGGTCTTGGATATAAAGAAGTAGTCGAATATTTACAAAACCAACTTTCATATGAAGAAATGATAGAAAAGATAAAACAAGAAAGTAGAAGGTATGCAAAAAGACAAATAACATGGTTTAAAGCCATACCAAATATAATTTGGTTAAATGCTGAAGATGGAGTAAGAAAAAATATTGAAATTATCTTGGAGGAAACAAATTGGAAAAAAAGATAAAGGACAAAGGAAAAGTAATTAAACCAAATAAAGCCAAAATTGTAATAATTGCTATTCTTACAGCAGCTGTAGTTATTTATGCAATATATGGAATTTGGCAACTGGCGACAAAACCGACAGATATATTTTTAATTGAACAAGGTTCAATATCACAAGAAGAACGTGTAGAAGGATATGTAATAAGACAAGAGGAAAAAGTTCAGGGAAATAATTATAAAAATGGTATGGTACAAATTAAATCAGAAGGCGAAAAATGTGCAAAAGATGAAAATATTTTTAGATATTATACAGAAGGAGAAGAGGACTTAATCGAAAAAATATCAGAGCTAGATGAAAAAATTGATGAAGCACAAAAAAGTGATACTACAGGACCTCTTTTAAGTGATATAAAATTATTAGATAAAGAAATAGAACTTCGACTAAATGAATTATCAAAAATGAATGATTCTCAAAAAATTGCGGAATATAAAAAAGAAATACAAGATTATATAAAAAAGAAAACAGAGATTATTGGGGAAAACAGTAAGTCAGGTTCATATCTAAATAAACTAATTCAAGAAAGAAAAAATTATGAAGAGAAATTAAACTCTGGAAGTGAATATGTAAAAGCTCCAATGAGTGGAGTTGTTTCTTATAAAGTTGATGGATTGGAAGATGTTTTAACTCCAGATGATTTTAGTAGTTATAATAGATCATTTTTTGATGGTTTGAATTTAAAAACGGGACAGGCTATTGCAACAAGTACAGAATCTGGTAAAGTTGTGAACAATTATGTTTGCTATATTGCCACAATAATAAAAAAAGACAAAACAAATGGAATAGAACAAGATGACGACTTAGATTTACGCTTATCAAATGGTGATGAAATACCTGCAACAGTATATTATATACAAGAACAAACAGATAATGATGTATTAGTTGTATTTAAAATTACTAAAGACGTAGAAAAATTATTAGATAATAGAAAAATTTCATTTGATATTATATTTTGGCAATATTCAGGATTTAAAGTGCCTAATACTGCAATTATAAAAGAAAATGATTTGACTTATGTAATAAGAAATAGAGCTGGATACTTAGACAAAGTTTTAGTTAAAGTTGAAAAAGAAAGTGATACATATTCAATTATTGATAATTATGATTCTGATGAATTAAAGGAAATGGGTGTTAGCTCATCAAGCTTAGGAGTAAGTACAAAAATAAACTTATATGATGAAATACAAGCTGTAGCAAATTAAAAATCTAATATTACATTTATATTACAAT
This sequence comes from uncultured Clostridia bacterium, assembly GCA_944393485.1. Taxonomy (GTDB): domain Bacteria; phylum Bacillota; class Clostridia; order TANB77; family CAG-508; genus Merdicola. Next base: position 1,265 of record CALYAJ010000048.1, on the reverse strand, counting down.
AACATTAAGAATAGATTACAAAACATAAAAACTATTGACAACAAAGCAAAAAAGTTAGATACTATATGCAACACAACAAAGGAGAAATATTAGGAGGTTTTTTTGATGGCAGGAGCTATAATGAACAAAGTTTGGGATTTATTTGGAATGGATACAGAAAGAAATGAAGAAGAAATAGAAGAAAAAGATTACAATGATTATGATAATGATTATGAAGATGATAATGAAGAAATAGAAGATAGAAAATTATTTGGAAAAAGAAAAGTGGTAAATATGCCACAAACACAACAAATAAAGATGGTTATTTCACAACCTACAACATTTGATCAATCACAAGAAATATGTGAATTTTTAAAAGATAAAAAATCAGTTATAGTAAATTTAGAATATGTAAATAAAGATGTGGCTAGAAGAATAGTAGACTTTATTAGTGGTGGAGTTTTTGCGTTAGATGGACATATACAAAAAGTATCAAATTCTATATTCTTAATAGCACCATATAATTACGAAATTACAAACGAAATGGCAAGAGAAGAAATATCAAATAAATTATCATCTGTATCTTGGCTAAAAAATAATACAAAAAATTAAATAAAAGCACGTAGTGTCGTGCTTTTGTTGTCAAGCTTGTTTTTTAAAAACAAAGCTTTTAAATTGTGATAAGGAGGACGGAAAGATGTTGACACCATTAGATATTGAAAACAAGAAATTCTCAAAACAAAGGATAAATGGATATAGTGTAGAAGAGGTTGATGATTTTTTAGATGAGTTAACAGCAGATTATGGAAAAGCATATAAAGAAAGTACAGAAGCTAAAAAGAAAATAGATGAATTAACACAAAGTTTAGCACATTATAAAAATATAGAAGAAACATTGCAAAGTACATTAGTTATGGCTCAATCAACAGCAGAAGAAGTAAAAAGTGTTGCAAGACAACAAGCAGAACAAATTGTTAAAGATGCAAAAGGAAATGCACAAAAAGAAGCTGATTCATTAGTCCAAGAAATAAATATGAAGAAAAAAGAATTAGATGATTTAAAAAAGCAATTTGATGTATATAAAGCAAAAATGGAAGCTTTATTAATTTCACAATTAGAATTATTAAAAGATATAAATAAAGAAGAAGACGAATAATAATATTAAAACGAAAGACAAATTTTGCACTTATGTGCAGAATTTGTCTTTATTTGGCGCTTTAGCTTGAATAAACCACTGGTTCTACCAGTGGTGGGTAAAAAACTTTAGTATATAAAAAACTCCTGAT
>CALYAJ010000047.1 GCA_944393485.1 uncultured Clostridia bacterium | reverse complement strand
AGTTCGCTAAGTATTGAGATTAAAGGAAAAAATAAATTAATAAAATGTAAAGGTTGCACTATAAATCTTTATAATCTGCGGCTAAGTCTTCTTGTAAGTTTGCAATTACATCACCTTTACAAGCTAAACATGTTGCATCAAAAGGAACTCCTGCAGCTGATTGAGGATATACATCAACACCATGATCTGTATAATAAGGTGAAAGACCAGCTTTTTCTATTTCTTCAATAGAAGCATTTTTTGTTAATTGGTGTACAATACTTCCAACCATTTCAAGGTGGGCTAGTTCTTCGGTACCGGATATCATTTAAAATAGCTTTAGACTTTTGATCTGGCATACCAAATCTTTGTGACAAATAACGAAGAGAAGCAGCAAGTTCTCCATCAGGACCACCATATTGCGAAATAATAACTTTTGCAAGTCTTGGATTAGTACATTTTATATTAACAGGATATTGTAATGTTTTATTATAAGTCCACATTTAAACTTCCTCCTTCCCATGGCCAAGGTTCTTCTAGCCATCTCCACTTATTACAAGGGTAATTAATTGTTAAAGGACCATATACTTTTTGATATTTATCTTCTAATTCTTTTAATTCTTGACAATATTTTTTATGCAAGCATAAAGCTTTTCTATCATCAGGATGTGTATCTAGATATAAAGCAAGTTCATTTATGGCAAACATATAGCATCTTATTTTTTGAAGCATTTCACCACGCATACGGCATGCATCATTATTTTGACATTCACAATTACGAGAATTTTCTACATCATCATTTAACATTTATTACACCCCTTTCCTATAGTATTTGAATTTCTTATATAGTCTATTTGTTGCATTGATTGACCTGGTGAATAAGGACTAACTAATTCTGGAAAAATTGTACCCATTCTTAAACCTACACATGGTTTAAATGTTCTATCCATTTGTTGAATAGGAACATAACTTTGACCAAGCATAGGATTATCTGGAAATACATTAGTTTCTTCATCAAATCCACAAGAACAAGAATCAATATCGTCATCTACATAAGAACAAACTGAATTACAGCTAGTTTCTAATACTTCATTTTCTTCTTTACAATTTGAATTATTTGTATTGTATGTGTTATTCATACAATAACATTTAGGATATCTTCTAAACATTTTTATTCCTCCTTTGTACATTATATGAGCTAAAAAATTATTTTGCGACAAGACTATACAAATAAATATTTAAATGGTAAAATTCAAAAAAAGTTATAAGGGGGAGAATATGGATAAAAAAGAACTATGTGAAGAATTAAATAAATTATCTAATAAAAGTTCTGTAGATGATGTACAAAAATATATAAAAGATATGATTGAAACTAGAAATTTTAGAACTACTTTAATGAATAGAATGTGTCTTTTAACAGAAGAAGTAGGAGAGCTTGCTAAAGAAATTAGAAAAGCAAGTAATGATGAAGGACTAATTACAGATTTAAAACAAGCTAAAGATTCTAGTTTAGAAAACGAAATGATAGATGTATTTATTTGCTTAATGGGAATGTTTGAATTGTTTGATATTAAATTAGTAGATGCACTTAAGAGAAAGGAAAATAAAAATTTAAACAGAGAATGGAAATAGGTGGAAATATGGAGATAATAATTATAGAAGTTGGGTCAACAGTTACTAAAGTAGACTTGTACGATGGAGTTAAGGTAAGAAATATAGAGGAAAAAACTATATGGTTTAAAAAACATTATAATGAAGAAAATAAATTAAACATATCTGATATAGAAGAATTGATAAAACTTGTAAAAGAGAAAAAAGAGAAATATCAAAACATTTATGTATGTGGTACAAGTATTTTTAGAAGTTTAGGAGAAGATAGAAAAAAAGCATTTTTAGATTTCTTTCTTATTAGTACAGGAGTTGAATTTCATATAATAAACCAAGAAGATGAAACAAAATATACTGCAATTGGTGCTACTAAAAATATTAATAAAAAAGTTGGTGTTTTTATTGGAGGAGGAGGCTCTACAGAAATTGCAATATGCGAAAATGGCAAAATAATAGAAATGTCAAATACAAAAATGGGTGTAATGGATATAATGGAAGAATTTCCAGATTTAGGTGATGATTTGGCAACAACAGATGTTAAGACTGTAAGAGAATTTATAAGAAAAAAACTTAATTTACCTAAAAATAAAGTTGATATCTTAATACTTGCTGGAGGAGGACATCTTAAATTTGCCATAAATTCTGGAATTAGTTATGAAAAAAATACTTTGTTTAATGATGAAGATGAGCCTATTATGATGAGTTTTGAAAGTAGAAAAAAAGATACAGAAAAGTATTTTAATAAAATATCTTTGGACGAAATCAGAAATAGAGTTGAAGATCCCAAATGGTGGTTTGCAACTAGGGCAATGTCTGCAGAGGTATTAGAGGCAGCAGAAAATATGAATGTAAAATATATAGTTCCAACAAATATACCTATGATATATGGAATAATGAAAAAAGAGCTTTAAGATATAATCTTAAAACTCTTAAATTATATAATAGGAAAGTTCTCTGAATATATAATTTAATTTCACACAAAATTGCTATGCAAATTTGGCGAACGAACATTTCTTAGCTGTGCGAAGCAAAGCAAATTACAGATAAGTTATACTATGAAAAGACGGGTCATGTAAGTTTTTTTAAATGGCATTTTACTTTAATCATTCCCTTTTTGTTCTAATCCTTAGTTATAATTCTTTTTGTATAATCTAGTTTAGCATATGAGTTTTTATCATATCCTAAAGTATATACATCACTTGCAAAAATATCTTTGCTAAGCAAATATTTAGCAGTTTTATTATTAGAATTATCCATAAAGTTTTTTACTGATGTTACAATATTTAGTTTAGGATTATTTTTATATATTTCAGAAATCAATTCTTTACCTTTTGAATTAAAACCTAAAATTCTAATATATGGATGACTTTTTTTTGCAAGTAATAAATCCTTTTTTTGTATATTTAATAATATGTTTAATAAAATTCTTTGTATTCTAGTTTGAGTATATCGTTTTGATTTTATTAAAAATATTAATTCTTTTAAATTATTACATGAATTAGCAGCATTTTTTATAGAGTTTTCTAATCCTTCATTTATATCTGAAAATCTTTTTAATTCATCTGTAGATAATTTTCTAATTGTATAAATTATTTCTTTTTCAAATTTTGAAATATCTAAAATACAATTTCCATTTTCATATTCCTGTATTAATAAATCATAAGAATTTCTTGGCATAACTCTTCTGATATCACTAAACTGCTCATTTTTTAGCATATTTCGAATAGCTGTTGCACTTGCATATTCATCAACAATACAAGTACTATTATAAAATGCTTTTTCTCTCTTTATACATATAGGTTTTATATGAGATTTAAGTCTTTTTAAAGCTTTTAAATATTCAATTCCAAGAATATTATTTGGCATTGTTAATATTTCGGCATATTTTTCATCGTTTAGGTATAATAATAAAGCGTTTTCTCTAGCTTTAGGAAAAGATAATCCTTTTTTTAATTCTTTAGATAATAAATCAGTATATTCTTTAGGTTCAGAATAAATTATAGAAGCAATTTTGTTTAAAGCATCTATATCAGATGATTCTGAGCCGAATGAAATTGTATCTACTATTTTTAATGAATTTAGTAATTTGATAGCACCATATGCAAAATTTTCAGCACTAGAAACTGCATAAATAGTTGGTAATTCAATGATAAGATCAATACCTTCATTTAAAGCCATTTCTGTTTTTACCCATTTATTTATAATAGAAGTGTTACCACGTTGTACAAAATTACCACTAATAACGCAAACCGTGTAATCAGCATTTGTTTCTTCTTTAGATTTTAGAAGATGCAAAGCATGACCATTATGAAATGGATTATATTCTGCAATAATACCTAAAACTTTACTCATATTTACCTCCAATATATTGTAGTTAAAACAAATTATTGATATAATATCACAAAATGGTAATTTTTTCAAATATTACGTGCTTTTTAAAGATAAAATAGCAAAGCGGAGGTTTTTTATGGAAGAAGTAACAATATATACAGATGGTGCGTGCTCTGGAAATCCAGGACCAGGTGGCTGGGGAGCAATACTAATGTATAAAGAAAATAAAAAAGAAATATCTGGAGGAAAAAAAGATACAACTAATAATGAAATGGAAGTAACAGCAGTAATAGAGGCATTAAAATTATTAAAATTTCCATGTGATGTAAAAGTATATAGTGATAGTGCATATGTTGTAAACTGTTTTAAACAGGGCTGGATATATAATTGGCAAAAAAATGGATGGAAAAATGCACAAAAAGAACCTGTAAAAAATAGAGAGCTTTGGGAAGAATTATATGCACTTGTAAAAACACATAAAGTGGAGTTTATAAAGGTAAAAGGCCATAGTGATAATGAATATAATAACAGATGTGATGAACTTGCTAGAAAAGCAATAAAAGAATTATAAAATTTGGAAATATTATGTAAAAAAGCCAAAATATATGATATAATAGATATATGTTGGGAGGAACGCATATGAAAATAATCGGAGTAACAGGAAGCTCAGGAGCAGGAAAAGATACATTATGTGAAATATTAGAAAATAAATATAATGCAGAAATTGTAGATGCAGATAAAATAGCAAGAAAATTATCTAAAAAAGGAACAATGTACTTAAAATCTATTGTAGATTGTTTTGGTTCAAATATTATAGATAGACAAGGAGAATTAAACAGAAAAAAACTTGCAAGTATAATATTTGAAGATGAAAAAAAGAGGGAAGAATTAAACAGACTTACCTTTATTTATGTTGTTGATGAAATAAAAAGACAAATTAATAAATTAAAAAAAGATATAATTGTAGTTAATGCACCATTACTTTTTGAAAGCAATTTAAATCAAATTTGTGATTTTGTAATTGCGATTATAGCTGATAAAGATATACAAATTGAAAGAATAATGAAAAGAGATAGTTTAAGTAAAGAAGAGGCAGAAAAAAGACTTAATATGCAAAATACTAATGAATTTTTTGAAGAAAATGCGGACTACATAATATATAATAAAGAAAGTATAAAAGATATAGAAAAACAATTAAAGAAAATTAAAATTTAATATTATAATTATAAGAAAAGTGGCTTCGCCACATGTACAGATTACTTCGTAATCGCACGGATATAGGAAACTTAACCTTGTTACTTCAGAAAAATCTAACGATTTTTCCTACGTAATAAGAAAAGTGGCTTCGCCACATGTACAGATTACTTCGTAATCGCACGGATATAGGAAACTTAACCTTGTTGTATAGTAAAAATCTGGAGATTTTTCCTATACAATAAGTAAAGAACTCGGGAGAAAGATTCCGAGTTTTTTTTGGTATAATAAAGTTCTGTTACAAAAATATTACATTTTCTACAAATTATTGAAAACAAAATGTTATTAGAATATAATGAAAAAAAATAATTGCGAGGGGTAATTAGTATGGAAAAAGGTAGTTTTGCAGAAATGTTATTAAACGAAAGAAGAATATCTGAAAAAATGAAAATAATTTTATATTTTAAAAGAAAACACGAATGTTTTTTTGATAATACAGTTATATTTAAAACTGAAATTTGTAGGATGTTCTTAGAACTTGCAAAATTAGATGTTGATGCAAATTTAGTTTTAACAACATGTTTAATGTATGCGTGTAAAAAAAGTGTAACATTTACTGAAGAAAAGAAAAAAACATATATCAAAGAGGGAGTAGAATATTTAGAAAAATTAGGATTTGATGAGAAATTCTGTAGAATCTGCTCTCAGGTTAATAGAATAGCTAATATAACTCCAAGAGATAAAGAAGGAGATATTTTAGAAATAGTAGATAATTTTGGAATGTTATTAGATCGAGATGATAGAAGAGCCTTTACACCTGTTGAAGCGTTATTTATATTAGAAAATGAGAATTTAAAAGATACTGATAATAGATATATACAAGAATTTAAAGAATTTGTAATGGAAGCAGAAAATTTAGAGACAATAGGAATAGATAGTGCAAAAATCTTAACAAGATGGAAAAATAAAATTAATGAATTACCTAAATATGATATAGTAAAAGGAGTTAAGGCAGCAATAGAGTATAGAATAACAGCAAAAAAATTATACATAGAAGGTAAAAAAATAGAAATTAATAAAGATGGAATAAGAGATAACAAACAACAAATAAGTGCAGATAGAAGATTGAAACATCAACTTGCAAAGCAAATAGATGAGGATCATAAATTTTCTGAATTAATAGACAAATCTAAATGGGGATAAATTTAGTGTGAAAGTTCATTGGTTTTTCCAATTTATAGCCCACTAGCTAAAAAAAGATTTTTATGTGGGCTTGATTTTCACACTATTATATTGTTAAAAAACTAGGAGGTTAAAAATGAACGAATTTTTTGCAGATTTACACGTACATATTGGAAGATCAGAAAATAATAAACCAATAAAAATTACAGCGGCTAAAAGCTTGAATTTTGCAAATATAGCAAAAGAATGTGAGGAAAAGAAAGGAATTAATATTGTAGGAATAATAGATTGTGCATCACCATATGTAATTGAAGATATAGAAAATTTCCTAAAAACAGGAGATGCCTATGAATTAGAAGATGGTGGAATTATATACAAAGATAAAGTTTGTATAATACTTGGAAGTGAAACAGAAACTTCTGAAAAAGGTAGAAATGGAAAAAAAGGAGCGGCACATAATTTGTGCTATTTTCCACATTTAAAAGATATAAAAGCATATTCTGAAGAGATGAGTAAGCATATAAAAAATATAACATTAAGTACACAAAGATCAGACTTATCTGGTTATGAATTAATAGATATTGTAGAAAAATATAATGGAATATTAGTACCTGCACATGCATTTACACCGTTTAAAAGTTATTATGGTAATTGTACTGATAGAATGGAAGATATATTTAAAGAAAAATTTGATAGAATTTTTGCAGTTGAATTAGGTTTAAGTTCAGATACACACTTAGCAGATATGATTTCAGAATTAGAAAATAAAACTTTTGTAACAAATTCAGATGCTCATTCATTACCAAAAATTGCGAGGGAATATAACAAACTAAGAATGGAAGATATATCTTTTAAAGAATTAGTAAAAGCTCTAAAAAATGAAGATGGAAGATGTGTTGTAGCAAATTATGGATTAGATCCAAAGCTTGGTAAATATCATAGAACTTATTGTGATGCATGTAATTCAACAATTCAAACAAAAGAACCTGTTGAAATATGCCCATATTGTGGAAGTTCTAAAGTAACATTTGGAGTTTTTGATAGAATTGAACTAATAAAAGATAAAGAAAAATCTATAAGCCCTGCAAATAGACCTGAATATATTTATCAAACTCCATTAGGATTTGTACCAGGACTTGGAAATAAAACAATAGAAAAATTATTGGACAATTTTGGAACAGAAATGAATATATTACATAAATTATCATTTGATGATATAGAAGGAGTAGTTGGAACTAAACTTGCTAAAATAATAGATGAGTCTAGAAAAGGAAAATTAAAGATTGAATCAGGCGGTGGAGGCGTTTATGGTAAGGTTTCCACAAATACAATTAATTAATAAGTTCTAAAAATCATTTTATCACATAGATATTATGTATAAACAATCTATGGAGGATAAAATGAAAAAAAGAGAAAATGTTTGGAAAGAAATAATTTTAAATAATATAATTATAAATAAAAGAAAATATATTTTGTTGTTACTAATTTTTATTATAGGGATTGTGCTTGGAGTATTTTTTATAAATAATTCTGATGATACTCAAAAGAAAGAAATAAACGATTATATAACAAATTTTATAACTACATTAAAAGAAAATAATTCCATAGATAAAAATGAATTACTTAAAGCATCATTAAAAAGAAATATAATAATGGGAATAACATTATGGTTTATAGGGACGACAATTATAGGACTACCATTAGTATATTTCTTTGTTTTGTATAAAGGACTATGTATTGGTTATACAATGTCAAGTGCAATATTAACTCTTTCAACAGGAAAAGGAATTATTTTTTGCATAAGTAGTATATTAATACATAATATTATAATAATACCTGCATTATTGTTAATAGCTGTAAGTGGAACTAATTTATGCCAAGCAATTATAAAAAATAGAACAAAGGAAAACATAAAATTGGAGATAATAAAACATTCAATAATTTCGTTTATAGGGATTATATTTTTTATGTTATCTTCACTTGTAGAGGTTTATATATCAACAAATTTTCTAATGTTAATAGCAAAATATATTTAGAAATTATATAAAAAGCTATTTACAATTTTAAATATATTTGATATAACATATATAGTTATGTAAATAATTAAAATCAAAATTAAATATTATTTAATATAAATAAAACAAATTTACAGTAGGGGAGATAGTAGAATGGAAAAACAAATAAAACTTTTTTTAGAATTTTTACAAAAAGACAAAAAATTATCAAATAATACATTACAATCATACAGAAGAGACATAACTCAATATGAGTCATATATAAATCAAGAAAATCTACAATACCAAAAAGTAAATAAAGATGATATTAAAAAATATTTAAATAATTTAAAAAATATGGGAAAAAAGACATCAACAATTTCTAGAAATTTAGCATCAATACGTTCTTTTTATCAATATTTATTAAGAATGAAAAAAGTAAAAGAAGATCCTACAGAAGGAATACAATCACCAAAGGTTGAAAAAAGAGTTCCTAGCGTATTAACTTCAGAAGAAGTGGAACTTTTACTAGAACAACCTAAAGGTGTTGATTTAAAAGGAATAAGAGATAAAGCAATGTTAGAATTTGCATATGCTACAGGAATGAGAGTTACAGAGATAATTTCTTTAGATATAGATGATCTTAATTTAAGCGAAGGATATGTAAGTTGTAGACATACAAATAAACAAAGAAATATTCCTTTAGGTGCAATTTCTATTAAGGCTTTAAAAGAATATATAGAAAAAGCAAGACCATACTTAATTAAAAGCGAAGATGAAAAGTCTTTGTTTGTAAATATAAATGGTAAAAGATTAACAAGACAAGGTTTCTGGAAAATAGTTAAATATTATAAAGAACAAGCTCATATTGATAAAGATATAACACCACATGTTTTAAGACATTCTTTTGCAACACATTTATTACAAAATGGAGCTGATTTAAAAGCAATTCAAGTAATGCTAGGTCATTCAGATATATCATCAACACAAGTATATATGCAATTCCAAGATGAAGGACTAAAAAATATATATAAAAAAGCACATCCAAGAGCATAAAATAAAAATAGACGAAGGGGACACTATTCTTTAAAATGGAAATTTAAAAGAATAGTGTTTTTTTCCTTTATTTAAACTTTAATTTTTTCTATGAAAATTAAATATAATGTGATATACTAAGTATCGAATAATACGTGGAGGTAGAAATGAATACAGTTACAGAGGAAGAAAAAATAAAATTAGAATCTAATCTAGAGTATTTAGGATTAGATCTAGACAAAATTCCTGATTTTATAAAAGAATATAGACCACTTAAATTCAGACCAATTAGAGGTTTTGTGGATAATAAAAGTAGAATATATAAATATATAGATATAAGAGATATACAAATATACATTACTCCAAGAAATAAATCAGATATGCTTAGTAAAAAATATGAAGATTCACATCCTCTTTATGCTTATTTAAGATTGGAAACAGAAGAAGATATTACAAAAAATACAATTTTTTTAAAAATGTTAGATAAATTAAATATTAATGAAATAAAAAAAATAGAAGAGGAACAAAATTTATTAAATACAGAAATACCATTTGAAGTAAAGTACAGTGAAAATTATTTATGGCAAATTTATTATTCTGATATTTCTAAACAATATTTTATGCTTGTAACCTTAGAAGATGAAGAATATGATGCATTTTTTTATTTATTAAAAGAGCAAATTAAAGCTTTTAAAAATAATGTTACTAAATACATTTATGTACCTGTTTGTAATACAGAATATTCTGGAGATTTATTAACAAGAAATGAAATCTCTGATACGGAAAATTATTTATGGCTATTTACAAAAGATTGGCCATTTATATATGAAGTATATGATAAGATGGGAAATATGTCTGTACATATAGTAGGAAATACTATATGTTATGAACAAATATATAGTCATTATAAAATTATTATTTCAAATGAAGAAGAGGCAATTAAATTTTTTAAATTATTAAAAGCATTATTTATATTACAAACTGAAACAAATGGAATGTATAATTTTAATGTTATGATTAATAAGGACTCAAGCTTAGAATTTTTATATCAAAAAGAAGTAATTAAATATGAAGATTTAACTAATTTTATAAAAAACGAATTTAATAATATTGATTTAAAAATAGATGAAATTGTTGAAAATTCAAATAAATATGCAGATAAAAAAATAGAATTAGAACAAGTAGAGAAAAGTAAAATTGAAGAATTTCATAATAAAGAAAAGGAAATAACATTATATTTAAGTTGTAGAAAAAGCTTTTTTGGTAAAATAAGATTTTTTATGAAAAATAAAAAGAAAATCAAGTTAAAAAATATAGAGACAGAACAAATCGAAGAGAATAAAGAAGATAATGAAAAACATGAAAAGATTTTAAGAAAAGAGGATGGAATAGATAGAACAAAACCATTTTTTACTATAGAAGATTTAGTGTTATTAGTAAATGCATATCAAATCCAGGATAAAGAATTTAAAAATTCAGAAATGGATGTAAAAGCATTAGAAAATAAAATTAAAGTGTTGGACGGAAAAATAAAAAATGCCACTACATATATAAATGAAATAAACGAGCACAACAAAAGTATATTTGACTTTTGGAAATTTACAAATAAAGATAATAATCTAATATTAGGAGAAACAGAAAAAGAAGAAGAAGAGAGCCACGTAAATTTAGAAAAATATTTTGATTATATAGAAGATATAGAAGATACAGGAAAATTAATGGATAAAAGGACACGTAAGGCTTTATCTAAGAAGCAATGTGATAGTATATTCTTAGTCACAACAGATATATTGGAATTAATAAATATAATAAAATTAAATGAAAAATTAGAAGATAAAGAACTAAAAATATTAGAGGATAAATTGCAAGATATTAAGGAAAAAACTACGATAGTAAGTTCATTATTTCCACAAGAAGAATATGATATTTTTGGAGGAATGTCAGAAGATAAAACTAAGATAAGAGTACTAGCTGGTAGAAAACATAGAGAAATTCAAAAAAATAAATATAGAGTTATTGATGTAAATAAAAATACAACAATTGAAAGATTTATAGAAAAATTAAAGAAAATAGTTGATGACATAGAAAATGCTTTAAATTCAATATCAGCACCAGTTAATATGTCTTTATATAAATTAAAAAATGGGTTAAATGAGAACAAATTTGAGGTTTATCATATAAATCCAGAAAATGCCATAAATGAAAGTTCTAAGAATACGGAAATGATTTATAGAATAAATATTAAAAAAGGTATGCCATTAATATTTTTAACTAATACTATTTATTATGATAATTACAATAAGACATTACCAGAAGGAATGGAAATGAATGACTTGGTTTTAGTAGATAATTCAAAATTTGAATTTACGAAAACTAAAGATAGCTTATTCAGAATTAATAAAAAAACTAGCAAGTTTGATTATCAAAATGTAGAAATTAAGGTAAAAGAATATAATCTAAAACTAAAAAAGCAGAAAAAGGAGGAAAAAGTAGATGATAAATAGAGTTATAATTACTGTTTTGGATAGTTTTGGAATTGGAGAATTGCCAGATGCAGATAAATATGGAGATGTAGGTGCAAATACATTAGGTCATATATATGAAATTGCACATCCAAATTTACCTAATATGAAAAAATTAGGATTATATAATATTGATGGAATTAGTATTCCAGAAAAAGAAGAAAAAGCTATTGGAAATTACGGAAAAGCAAAAGAAAAATGTGCTGGAAAAAATAGTCCTGTAGGACATTGGGAGATTTCAGGATATGTAAAAGAGATACCTTTTAAAACATATCCAAATGGTTTCCCAAAAAAGATGATAGATGAATTTAAAGAAAAAACTGGTTTAAAAGGAACATTATATAATGGAGTAGGTTCAGGGACAGAACTTTTAAAACAATATGGAGAAGAACATTTAAAGACTGGATATCCAATAGTGTATACATCTGCAGATAGTGTTTTTCAAATTGCAGCACATGAAGATATAATTCCAGTAGAGAAATTATATGAAATTTGTCAAATAGCAAGAGAAATGTTAAGCAAAGAAGAATATGATATTGGAACTGTAATAGCAAGACCTTTTGTTGGGGATAATGCAAATAATTTTACTAGAACATATAATAGAAAAGATTTTGAACTTCCTACTTTTGGAAGAACTATGCTTGATGTATTAAAAGAAAACAATGAAAAAGTAGTTGCAATAGGTAAGATACAAGATTTATTTTCTGGAAGAGGAATAGCTAAAGCAATTCATACAGAAGGAAATGCAGACGGAATAGAAAGGACAATAGAAGAGATTAAAAATGGCAAAGAAGCTAAATTAATATTTACTAATTTAGTTGATTTTGATATGTTATATGGACATAGAAATAATGTGGAAGGATATGCGAAGGCATTAGAATATTTTGATAATAAATTGCCAGAAATAATGGACAATATGCAAGAAAATGATTTATTAATAATTACTGCAGACCATGGAAATGATCCTTCAACTCCAAGTACAGACCATGATAGAGAATATATTCCTATTTTAGTATATGGAAAAAATATAAAAAATGGTGTTAATTTAGGAGTAAGAGAAACATATGCAGATATATCTGCAACAATATTAGATATATTTGGACTTGAAAAATTAAAATATGGAAGTAGTTTTAAGGATTTAATAATTTAATTATTGCAAAATAAAAAAATATATGCTAATATGTATTAGTCAATAAAATGAAACAGAACTTAGGTTTTGTTTCATATAAATGCCGATGTGGCGGAACTGGCAGACGCACCAGACTCAAAATCTGGCGGGAAACCATGTGGGTTCGAGTCCCACCATCGGTACCATACAAGCATAGCGAAGCTATGCTAATTTTTTTTAATTGGTGGGACTCGAAAAGGAGGGTCTAAGTTTTGTGTCAGTTAAGGCTGACACGAAACTTAAGACAAAAATAGTCCAGTGGACTATTTTTACGACGCGGCCCGAAGGGGAGAAACACCATCGGTACCATACAAGCATAGCGAAGCTATGCTAATTTTTTTAGTGCTGAGAAGAGGGCTTTATTATAAGTTTAATTAATAAAGCCCTCTTCCAATTAACGTGACACGAAAACATCCATACCAAATAACCGGAATTTTGTTTTAACAACTTTAAATCCAAGGTGTTCCAACATGGAATTAGCTGTTCTGGTAACTATTACAGGTAAATGCTTATATTTTAAATGAAAACTTGTATTCTTTTTATTAGCTCTTAAATCAAATATAAAATTTGCATCTACCAGAGTAGATTGGCGTATATCAGAATATGCAAAATCTGAAATAGTATACCACAGGATAAAGACATGAAAAAATTTTTCTAATGTATATATCCATTGAATTATCTAGCTTTAGAGATGGTTGATGTAT
>CALYAJ010000046.1 GCA_944393485.1 uncultured Clostridia bacterium | reverse complement strand
AATTTTATTAAAGATTTGTTGTTAAAATCAATCATAATAATACCTCCATTTTTTGATGAATATTATCATATAAAAAATTAAAGTAAAGAAAAGAAGGCGATGTGTATTTCTACACATCACCTCCTTTTAGTGCTTTGTCCATGTCGAATACCTCGCTTTTCATGAAGGTATCAGAATCACCATATACCTTGGCGTTTGGAACAAAATATTTCAACTTAGGAAGTCCTCCTGCTAAAAGAAAACCTGTTCTAAGGCTTGCCTGGATATATTCTTCCGAATTTTTTGGAAAAAGTTCTCCTTTTTCATTTTTTACGAAATAATCTTCTAAAGTAAATGTGATTATTTCATTTGTGTCCGGGTTCCGAAATTGTACGGAATATAGTTCTAAATTCATATTATAACCTCCTTACATTCCGTTAAGACATGAACAAATTGTGCAAAATTAGCTTTTGCAATTAAATTGTTCAAACATTAAAGTTACATTAAGATTATATACCACCAACATCTTTATGTCAACGGAATAAGCAGTTTTACTCTTGATATAAACTAAATTATATTGTATAATATAAACGATTTTGAACTTTAAAGGCGGGAAATAAAGTTTATATAAAATATTACAAAAATAAGGAAAAAAGGACCGTCCCTTGATTCCGATAAAGGAGAGAAAATTAATGGACTATAAAGATTTAGCAAATTTAATATTTCCAGATGTAAAACCAATAGAATATTATGAAGAAAAATATCCAAGAAGAAATTTAAAAGAAGGAGCTATAGTAACAAGATTTGCACCAAGTCCAACAGGATTTGTTCATATAGGAAGTTTATACCAAGCTTTAGTTGCAAGAAAAGTGGCAACTCAAACAGAAGGTGTTTTCTTCTTAAGAGTAGAAGATACAGACCAAAAAAGAGAAGTAGAAAATGGTATTATAGGTATAGTTAATTCTTTAAAAGATTTTGGAATAGAAGAAGACGAGGGAATGATAAATGAAACAGAAGAAAAAGGTAATTATGGTCCATATAAACAATCTTTAAGAGGAGAAATATATAGATCATATGCCAAATACATGATAGAAATGGGAAAGGCATATCCATGTTTTTGTTCACAAGAAGAGGTCGATGAAATAAGAAAAAAACAAGAAGAAGCAAAAGTTAGACCTGGATATTATGGAGTTTGGGCAAAATGTAGAAATTTAAGTATAGAAGAAATGGCAGAAAAAATAAAAGCAGGAGAAAAATATATTATAAGATTTAAATCTCCAGGAAGAGAAGATAGAAAAATAAAACATCATGATGTAATAAGAGGAAATGTTACATTTCCAGAAAATGACCAAGATATAGTAATAATTAAAGCTGATGGACTTCCAACATACCATTTTGCACATATTGTAGATGATCATTTAATGGGAACAACACATGTCATAAGAAGTGATGAATGGCTTGCATCTGTTCCACTACACCTACAATTATTCCATGAAATTGGATTTAAGGCACCTAAATATGCTCATATTTCACCAATTATGAAAAATGATAATGGAAATAAAAGAAAGTTAAGCAAGAGAAAAGATCCAGAAGCTGCTGTTTCATATTATGATGAACTTGGAATTCCAAAAGAAGCAGTCAAAGAATATTTATTAAATATTGCAAATTCAAATTTTGAAAATTGGAGAAGACAAAATCCAACAGAAGATATGGAACATTTCGAATTACAATTAAATAAAATGAGTGTAAGTGGAGCTCTATTTGACATGGTAAAATTACTTGATGTTTCAAAATCAGTTATTTCTAGATTTGATGCAGAAAAAGTATATAATGAATCATTAAAATGGGCAGAAAAATATGATGAAGAATTAGCAAATATGTTAAAAGAAGATAAAGAATATGCTTTAAAAATATTTGGAATAGAAAGAGGAAATAAGAAGCCTCGTAAAGACATTGCTAAATGGTCAGATGTAAAAAATGAAATATCATATATGTATGATGAAAAATTTTATTCACAAAATGTTAATTATGAATACCAAAAAATATCAGATAGTGATAAAATAAAAACAATATTAGATGAATATATAAATAATTATTTTGATGAAAATGATGACAAGCAAGAATGGTTTAACAAGATAAAAGAATTAGCTGGAAAATTAGGATATGCTAGCGAAGTAAAAGAATTTAAAGCAAATCCAGATAAATATGAAGCACATGTTGGAGATGTAAGTACTGTTTTAAGAATAGCTTTAACAGGAAGAGCTAATACTCCAGATATGTACGAAATTATGGAAATTATGGGAAAAGAAAGAATAGCAGAAAGGTTTAATAAGGCAAAGGATGTTTTATAAGGAAGGCATTTTGCTAAGTATTTCTTTGAAGTAATTACGAAACAATGACATTTGCTTTGCTTAGTAAGAAATAGGTAGTCTAATCTTGTTATATACGTAAAATCTAGCGATTTTTCCTATATAATAAATAAAGGAGAACTAATATATGGATAAATTAACCGATATTATGAACTTTTTTAAAGGGATTGAATTAAAGCAAGTAATTGATTTATTAATTGCAATAGCTGTTATAATATTCTTTTATATATTTAGCTCAGGATTGTCTTATATACTAATAAGAATATTTAAAAGAAAAAAGACTGATAAAGATAGAATAAAGAAAATGCCTTTTTATGCGCCATTAAAGATATTTTTTATAGTCTTAGGTGTATTTATAGCAACAAGAGTATTGCAAATATCAGGTAGGGCAATGGAAATTATAATACTAATATTTAAAATATCATGCATAATTCTACTTGCAAAAGCTTTAGCAGGTTGTTTTACATCAGATTCAAAAACTATGAAAAAATTGCAAAAGAAATTTATGACAGATGTAGATGATAATAGAATTAATTTTGTATACAAGATAATTAGATGTGTAATATATATAATAGCAGTTTTAATTGTTATTGCATTATTAGGAATTAATCTGAATACTATCCTCGCAGGACTTGGAGTAGGAAGTGTTGTACTTACACTTGCAGCCCAAGATACTGCTAAAAACTTATTTGGTGGAGTTATGATATTAATAGATAAACCATTTGTTTTAGGTGATTGGATTCAAACTACAAATTATGAAGGAATAGTAGAAGATATTACTTTTAGAAGTACATTTATTCGTACATTTGATAATTCATTGGTAAATATACCTAATGGAGTTTTATCAAATGAAGCAATAATAAATTGGAGTAAAATGGAAAAAAGAAAATATAAATTGGATTTAAAACTTGCATTAGATACTCCAGTTGAAGTAATTCAAAGAATTACAAGTAAAATTTATTTTATGCTTATAAATCATCCTAGTGTAATAAATGATGATACATATGTAAAATTTGATGAAATTCAAAATGATGGAATTTCAATTATGATTTATGTATTTACTAATTCGGTTGATTATGCAAGTTATTTAAATGCGAAAGAGCATATTAATAGAAACATATTAGAAATATTAGAAAAAGAAGATGTTAAATTATCATATCCTACAACAACAGTTTTACTTAATGACCAAAACAGTAATAAAAATAAAAAGGTTATAAAAAAATAAATACATCATATGATGTATTTATTTTTTCGTTTTTGTAGTACATATGGAATTTACCAATATATATTTGGAAGATGTAAAAACATTGTGTAGAAATACTTTATGTATAAAGTAGAATAATAATTAAAGGACGTTAATGTAAAATCTATTTTGACACAATTAACATAATGTAGTATAATACTATTTGACAATTGTTTACTTAGCTTAAAATAATTTAGGAGGAAAAAATATGTCAGAAAAAATTAAAATTTTATCACCAGTTGTCGAACGGTACTCAATCGATGTTTCTATTCATATAGAACGTCCAGTGCTAATAGTAAACGGATGGACTATATATGATGCTGAGGAATATTTTATTCGGCAGAGAGATCACGCAGAGACACATCAAAGAAAAGTTGAGTTAGATAGAGCAAGAGCTCTTCTTAAATGTGCGAGCAGTTGGAATGCACTTCTTAAAGAGGTAAGAAATGTAGAAAATGATAAAAAGCTTATTTTTTCATTTACATTTCATAACCTCGACTCACTTTTGATCTTTAGAGATACGATGGTACAGATGGTGGATTCGTCAACAATGAAATAAGAACTGACATAAAAAACTCTCACTGTTTTTAAACAGTGGGAGTTTTTTATTGTATAGGAAAAATCGACAGATTTTTACATATACAACAAGGCCAAAGTTACATATGCCCGTGCGATTGCAAAGCAATCTGTACATATGGAGAAGCCACTTTTCTATTATATAAAATAAATTTCACAAAAAATTGCTGTGCAATTTTGGCAAAGAACAAAGACGGGGCATGTAAGTTTTTTTAAAAGGGCATAAAACTTTAATCATGCCACTTTTGTTCTTATACAAAATAAAAAGCCTCTTTTTTAATAAAGAGGCTTTTCCAGCTTTTAAAAATTGTTTTATTCAAAATCCTTGTTTACAGTTGCAATTAATTCATCCAAGCTTTTTAAGGCTTTAGATAAATCGTTCCGTGCATCGTTCAAATTGGATATAGCATCCTCACGGCCGGTTTTAGACCGTTCTTTGACATCAGCATCTGTGACGCCTGCCATATTTCCAAGATCTGCTATAGTAAGACAAATCTCAATGTCACCAAGGCCTTTTTTAATCTCTTTTTTAATCTGCTTGAATTTTTTTGTGTATCTTTTTGCCATATTATAATTCCTCACTTATATTTATTCATAATATGAGTAGGTTAAAAAAGCTGGAAAACAACCATCAAAATTATGTATACTAATTGTATCATGAATTAGTCTAAATGTCTAATTAAAAAAATTGTCAACATTGAATAATATTTTATTTTTTGAAAAAGATATAAATAATAGTTGACAAATATACATATTATCAATATAATAACAACAAACAAACTTATTAACTTTTTGATAATATCAAATAAGGAGAGATGCTTATGAAAGATGATAAGATAATAGTAGTATTTGGAGGTTCTTTTAATCCGCCTTTAAATTCGCATTTTTCATTAGCAGAGCAAATAATATCAGAATATGAAAATGTTGAAAAACTTATATTTGTACCAGTTAACCAAAAATATCAAAAGAAAGGTTTGCTAGATAATAAATACAGATATGAAATGCTAAAAAGTGTTTGCGATAAAAATGATAAATTTGAAGTATCTGATATAGAATTAAAAAAGAAAAGGCAACCATATACAATAGAAACATTAGAAGAAATTCAGAAACAGTATCCTGAAAAAACGATTTGGTTTACAACAGGAAGTGATAACTTAAAGGAATTAAAAACATGGGAAAAAGCAGAAGATTTAGTAAAAAAATTTAAAATACTTGTATTAGAAAGAGACGAAGATTGTTTAGAAGACATTATAAAACAAGATAAATTTTTAAGTAATAATGAAAAAACATTTATAAAAGTAAAAAATAGTGTTAGGAGTTCTTTAAGTTCATCTTTTGTAAGAAATAAAATAAAAGAAGGAAAAAGCATAAGATATTTTACACCTGATGAAGTATATGAATATATAAATAGGAATAAGCTTTTTGAATAATAAATAATAAAAAGGGAGGAGTATTTATGCTAAGAGATGAAGAATTAAGAGAACATATTAATAAAATAACAGAATGGATTAATAGTTATATTAAAAAGACAGGTGCTAAGGGAGTTGTAATAGGGAATAGTGGAGGAAAAGATAGTGCAACTGTAATTGCACTTGCAACAAAAGCTATAGGAAATGACAATGTTTTAACAGTTGGAATGCCATGTGAATCTATAAAAGAAGATTTAAATGATGCTAGATTAGTTGCAAAAACATTTGGAGTAAAAATGGTAGAAATTGACTTGACTAATACATTTAAAGTTCTAAAAAACGAAATTAATGAGAATATTGATATAAAAATAAGTAATGAAGCCGAAATAAATATAAAACCAAGATTAAGAATGACTACATTATATGGTATTGCACAAACATATGGCTATTTAGTACTAGGAACAGGGAATTTGTGTGAGGCAATGGTAGGTTATACAACTAAATGGGGAGATAATGCATATGATTTTAATCCGATTGCAAATTTTACAGTTGATGAAGTTTTAAGAATTGGGGAAATGTTAGGTGTACCAGATAAAATTATACACAAGGCACCAAATGATGGTCTTGGAGGTAAAACAGATGAAGAAAAAATGCAAATTAAATATAGTGAAATTGCAGAATATATAGAAAATGGTAAAACAGATCAAAAACAAATGGAGAAAATAGAGAAAAAATATTTTGCCTCTATGCATAAAAGAGAAAAAACTCCTATTTATAATTTTGAAAGGAGAAATTATTTAAAGGAAAAATTTGAAAAAAAGTGTAATAAATAAAAAGAAATATCTCGAGAAACAATTCTTGGTTACAAGTGGCAATTAGCTTAACACTTCTTACTCAAATTGACATAAAACAATTTAAAGAGTATAATAAAATGTAGACAAAAAGAAAGAAGAGGTAGACAAAAATGAGAATTTTTAGAAGGATTCGGATCAGATTTTATGAGTTAGACTTTGAAACACGGTATGCAATCTCATTCGTGTGGGCAGGACTTGTTGTTCTGGGACTTTTGCTTGGAGCAACGCTTGAAAACTCATATTTTCTCATGATTCCTGTAGCAATGCTTTTTGCATTAGTAATAGGATACAAGAGGATGGGATTTTTTACTAAGTTCGTAATAATATCTCAAATGTTATTTTTGGTAAGTGATGTAATTACAAACCAAATAGACATTATGAGAATTATTATGATAGAACTATTAATAGTTCTTGTTGGTCCGATTTTTTTCGAAGAGCACGCTGATTAAAGCATGCTCTTTTCTTTTTTGAACACGAAATTAAGAAATATCTGTAAGATATTTTAATGAATTCACTATTAATTGACAAACTAAAAATAGCATAGTATTATAATGATATTAAGAGATAAGGAGAGAGATAAATGACAGAGGAAGAATTTTTAAAAAATTATGATTCTAATCAATTTTTTAAACCATCTGTAACAGTCGATTCAATATTATTTACAATAAGAGATGTAGAAACAGATAATTATAGAAAATTACCAGAAAAAAAATTACAGGTACTATTAGTAAAAAGAGCAGAACATCCATATATGGGAAAATGGTCATTGCCAGGAACATTTGTACAAAAAGAAGAAAAGTTTGAAGAAGCAGTACAAAGAAGTTTAAAAGCTAAAACTAATATGAAAGATATTTATTTAGAACAATTATATTCATGGGGCGATCCAAATCGTGATCCAAGAACAAGAGTTATAAGTACTTCATATATGGGACTAGTGGATAGTGAAAAAATACAGATAAAATCTGGAGGAAGTGCACAAGATGCAGACTGGTTTACTATTTCGCTTAAAAGTTTAAAAGAAAAAACATCAGAAAATAAACATGGGTATAAAAAAGAGGAAGAAATAGAAATATTATTAGAGAGTAAATCAGAGAAACTAAAAAATAAAGTAAAAGTTGTTAAAGAGCTAGTAGATGGTAATCAAATTATATATACACAAATATTAAAATCAGATTTAGCTTTTGATCATGCTAAAATGCTGATTTATGCAATTGAGAGATTAAAAAATAAAGTAGAATATACTACAATTGCATTTAATTTAATGCCAGAGAAATTTACATTAACTAAATTACAACAAGTTTATGAAATATTGCTAGATAAGCCATTATTAAAAGCAAATTTTAGAAGAAAGATTGCTGATATGGTAATAGAAACAGAAGAATATGAAGAAAACGCAGGTCATAGACCTTCAAAATTATATTGTTTTAATAAAAATTGGCAACCACATATATTTTAGAGAGATTGATTTTAATCAATCTCTCTTTCTTAATATGACGAAATAAAAATACATATAGTAGCAATACAGCAAATTACTTATTATCAAAAAGATAATATTTATTTCGCAAATCTATTGACAAAAGAAAATGGTATAAATATAATGTTATTATCAAAAAGTTAATAAGTATCAAACAAGGAGGGTTTAGTATGGAAAATCAAAAGCTAGAAATGGTAGCAGATTTTTACGAGTATACTATGTCAAATGGATACTTATTAAAAAATATGGAAAATACAATTGCATATTTTGATGTGTTTTTTAGAAAAGTAACAGATGATGGTGGTTATGCAATAGTAGCCGGATTAGAGCAAATTATTAATTACATAAAGAATCTAAAATTTACAGAAGATGATATAAACTACTTAAGAGAACAACATAAATTTTCAGAGCAATTTTTAGAATATTTACAAAATTTTAAATTTACAGGAGATATATGGGCAATTCCTGAAGGAACGGTTGTATTTCCAAACGAGCCATTGCTTACAGTAAAAGCTCCAATTATAGAAGCTCAATTACTAGAAACAATGTTATTACTTACAATAAATCATCAATCTTTAATTGCAACTAAAACTAGTAGAATTGTAAGAGAAGCACAGGGAAGACCTGTTATGGAGTTTGGAGCAAGGAGAGCACATGGAATAAATGCAGCAGTAGATGGTGCACGTGCAGCTATAATTGGAGGAGCAGTTGGAACTTCTTGTACTTTATCTGCAAAAGAATTTAATGTACCTGCAAGTGGAACTATGGCTCATAGTTGGATTCAAAGCTTTGATTCTGAATATGAAGCTTTTAAAGCATATGCTGAAATATATCCAGAAGATTGTACATTATTAATAGATACATATAATACAATAGAATCAGGATTACCAAATGCAATAAAAGTATTTGATAATGTCTTAAAACCAAAAGGATATAGACCAAAAGCAGTAAGATTAGACAGTGGTGATTTAGCATATTTATCTAAAAAAGTTAGACAGATACTAGATAAAGCAGGATACGAAGATTGTAAGATATGTGCAACAAATTCTTTAGATGAGCATCTGATAAAATCATTAATTGAACAAGATGCAAAAATAGATTTGTTTGGAGTTGGAGAAAATTTGATTACTGCTAAGAGTAATCCGGTATTTGGAGGAGTATATAAATTAGTGGCGTTGCAAAAAGACGGAAAGATGATTCCAAAAATAAAAGTAAGCGAAAATGTTGCTAAAGTTACAAATCCAAGTTATAAAAAGGTATATAGATTTTATGATAAAGAAACTAACAAAGCTGTGGCAGATGTAATCACATTAGCAGATGAAGAAATAGATAAAAATGAATATATGATTTTTGATCCAGAAAATCCTTGGAAAAAGAAAGTACTAAAAAATTATACTGTAAAACCTTTACAAGTAAAAATTTTTGAGAAAGGTAAGTTAATTTATCACATTCCAACTTTAAAAGAAATTGCAAAGTATTCTAAGAAAGATTTGGATACGATATGGGATGAAATAAAACGTTTAGAAAATCCACATAAATACTATGTAGATTTATCAAAACAATTATGGATTTTGAAAAATAATATGTTAAATAATATATATTTTTAAAACTCTTTACTTAATTTTTTATATTATATATAATATAAAAAATTTGTGGGGATGATAGTTATGATAAGACTTGTAGCTAGTGATTTAGACGGAACAATGTTTGGAAAAAATAATACAATACCAGAAAATAATATTAAAGCAATAGAAGATATAAATCGTTCTAAAATAAATTTTACAGTTTGCACAGGGAAAACATATTCATTATTTAAAAATACATGTAAAAAATTAAAAGCGCCATATGGAATATTTGGAAATGGGAACCAAATAATTAATTTGCAAACAGGTGAAGAAATTTATAAAAAAGTGTTAGATTATAATGATGCATTGTTTTGTATTAATGTTGCTAAAAAATTTAATATGCATATTCATTTATATACAAATAAAGAAATAATTACAGAAAAATTATTATATATGGATTTAAGGAATTTTAAATTATCTAAAGAGGAGAATATTACAGATTTAGAATTTAAAATTGTAAAAGATATAAAAGAATATGTATCAAAAGAAAAACCAGAAATTTTGAAATTAGTAATAACTTCAGAAAAAAGTTTAGAAAATTTGAAAAAAGAATTATCTAAAAATGAAAATATACAGATTTATTTAATAAGGAAACATGATAAATATAAAGACGAATTAATTGGAAAAGAATATGAATATTTAGATATCATGCCAAAGGGAATAAATAAAGAACAGGCACTAGAATTTTTAGAAGATTATTTACACATAGATAAAAGTGAAGTATTAGCAATTGGCGATAATATAAATGATTTAGAAATGATAAAAAATTCTGGAGTAGGAATTGCAGTGGCAAATGCGTATGATGAAGTAAAAGAAATTGCTAATTATACTACAACAAATGCAGCGCAAAATGGAGGATTTGCAGAAGCTGTATATAAATATATAACATTTTAAAAGCAACTGAAACTCAGTTGCTTTTTTCGTTGGCATAAGAACTTAAATATAAATAATTAAATTAAAGAATTGCTCTTAATCATATTTATTAATAATTTTATTGGCATCTTCTTCAGAAATGTATTTATTTTCTACCATAGTTTCTAAAACATGTTTTTGTCTGCTACGTGTTAAATCTGGATTTTTTGTTGGTGCATATACACTAGGTGCATTTGGAATTCCAGCCATCATAGAGGATTCATCTAAATTCATTTCGCTAGGTTCTTTATCTAAATAACCATTGCAGGCTTCTTTTATACCATAATAACCATCTCCAAAATAAGAAGTATTTACATATAATTCTAAAATTTCATCTTTTGAATAATTTTTTTCTATTTCAAAAGCCATAAATATTTCGGCAAGTTTTCTTGGAAAAGGATCAAGTTCTATAAAATATATATTTTTGGCTAATTGTTGAGTAATTGTACTTCCGCCTTCTCTTAAATCGAAATTTGATACATTTACATATATTGCTCTGGCAATTGCTCTAAAATCTATTGCACCATGATTATAAAATCTTCTATCTTCAGCAGATATAACGGCATTTAAATAATCTTTTGGTAAGTCTTCAATTGTAACATAATTTTTATCAGATCTAATTTCTTCTATTTTATCAGCTAGAGGTTCTTCTTTAATTGCTTTGCTATAAATTGTATAACCATAAATTCCTAAAATGATTCCAATGGCTAAAATTAATAGAAAAAGCAGTAAAAGTAATCTTTTAATAATTTTCATATGTATCACCACATTCATTATACAATACTAATTACATATTGTAAAACAATAATTTAAAAATTAAGAAAATCATAATATTTTAAAAAAATTAAAAAAACTATAAAAAAGGCTTGCAATTTAAAAAATGTTGTATTAAAATTTATGCAGGTGGAGAGAAGTGGTACAAAGTGGTAAAAAATGAAGTGAGGTGAAACGAAGTGCTAATTCGGCCAATATGAACATTCATTAGATGCCAAAGGTAGACTAATAATGCCTGCAAAGTTAAGAGAAGATATGGGCGAAAAGTTCATAATTACTAAAGGTCTAGATGGGTGCTTATTTGGTTTTTCACAAACAGAATGGGAAAACTTCGAAACAAAATTAAAAACACTTCCACTTACAAATAAAAATGCCAGAGATTTTGTAAGATTCTTTCTATCAGGGGCTATGGAATGCGAAATAGATAAACAAGGAAGATTCCTTATTTCTAGTAATTTAAGAAAAGTCGCATCACTTGAAAAAGAAACAGTAATAATTGGTGTTGGGACAAGAATAGAAATATGGGATAAAGCAAAATGGGAGCAATACAACAGCGAAGAAAATATATCAGCAGACGACATTGCAGAAAATATGACAATGCTAGGTATATAACTTTGTAAAAAAGTTTATATAAATTTTATACAAAAGATAAATAAAGTACAAATGAATTAAAAGCGTACTAAAGATTTAAAATTACAAAAGAGAAAACAAGAACAATAGTACTTGATTAGAAGAGGGCTATACTAAAGAAATTTTTAATATACAAAAGATAAAATCTTAAGAATATACTTAAGATAAAAAATATAAAAATACAAATGCAAACAAATTAATATATACTTATTTGAAAAAAAAGGATTTGAATTACAAATGAGAAAACCGTTGAAAACAAAAGAAAAATAGCCATAAACAGTTGGAACGCGAAAAATTCCAACTGTTTGTGCTATTTAAAAATAAATGTAACGGAGGGTAAATATTGGAATTTAAGCATAAGCCGGTTTTACTATGGGAATGTATAGAAGGACTTAATATAAAAAAAGATGGAATATATGTTGATGGAACATTAGGAGGAGCAGGACATAGTAAACAAATCCTAAAAAAATTATCAAATAAAGGAATGTTAATAGGAATAGACAGAGATTTAGAAGCTTTAGAAGCAGCTAAAGAAAATTTAAAAGAATTTAAAAATGTTAAATATATACATGGTAACCATGATGATATAGATGAGATTTTAAAAGACCTACAAATTAATGGAGTAGATGGGATTCTATTAGATTTAGGAGTGTCTTCTTATCAATTAGATGAACGTAATAGGGGATTTAGTTATTTAGGCGAAAATGAGCTTGATATGAGAATGGATAAGACTCAAGAACTAACTGCTAAAGACGTTGTAAATAATTATTCGGAAGAAAAATTGGCAAATATTATTTATGAATATGGAGAAGAGAGATTTTCTAGGAATATTGCTAAAAATATTTGTATTGCAAGAAAGCAAAAAGAGATAGAAACTACAGCTGAATTAGTAAATATTATCGAGAAATCTATACCAAAATCTAAACAAAAAGATGGACATCCTGCCAAAAGAACATTTCAAGCAATTAGAATTGAAGTAAATAATGAGATTAAACCATTATATAATACAGTATTAAAATCAATTAAGGCATTAAATCCTGGTGGACGATTATGTATTATAACATTTCATTCTTTAGAAGATAGAGCAGTAAAAAAAGCATACATAGAAGCAGAAGGAAGATGTACTTGCCCAAAAGATTTACCATACTGTATTTGTAATGCAGTTTCTTATGGGAAAATTATAAATAAAAAGCCAATTGTGGCAACAAAAGAAGAACAAGAACAAAATTCAAGAAGTAAGAGTGCAAAACTTAGAATTTTCGAAAGAAAGTAAAATTGAATTTTGATAGAAACAAAAGAGGAGGTGAAACTAATGACTAGGTACCAATACGAAACTAGCCCTAGAAAATTAGAACCTGAATTTTTACCTAGAAAAAAGGTAAAAAGAGATTTAACTAAAGAAGAAATTAAAGAAAATATAAAAAAGCAGGCTAAAGAAAAGGCAAATCAAAAAAGAGCACAAGTTGCAATTAAGAAAAAAGTTGTTCTTTGTATTGCATTAGTATTTGGAATGTTACTTGTTGTTAGTTACAGAAACTCTTTAATTACAGAAAGCTTTAATAAAGTAAAAGATTTAAAAGCAAATCTTGCAACATTACAAAAAGAAAATCAACAAACTGAAGTTTCTATTGAAAGCAATTTGAATTTAAACAAAATAGAAGAAGAAGCACAGAAAAAATTAGGAATGCAAAAACTAGATAATAATCAAAAGATATATATAAATTTACCTAAAAAAGATTATGTTGAATCAGCAACAGATTCTACAGAGATTGCGAAAATAAATACAAATTGGTTTCAGGAATTATTAAATAAATTAACAGGAAAATAAAAAGTAAGTCATTAATTAGAAGTGGCTTATTTTTTTACGAAATAAAGGACTGTCTAAAGCTAAACTTTAGACAGTCCTTTGTTGGCGCTTTAGCTTGAATAAACCACTGGTTCTACCAGTGGTGGGTAAAAAACTTTAGTATATAAAAAACTCC
>CALYAJ010000045.1 GCA_944393485.1 uncultured Clostridia bacterium | reverse complement strand
CAGTTAAATTTATTAACTATTGCTTTTTCTTATTTTTATTCAATTTCGTACATTGCCATTTTCGAGCAATCCTTACAACCTCTATCAAAAATTGATATGTGTTATTTTCTGACAGCCAACGACTCGGACCTCAACTTATGGCTTATCTTTGCCAGGTTAATATGTGGCTTGAGAGGTATGAGCCTAAGATTGAGATATAAAATGTTTTAGAGGTCGCTAACCTAGCAACCTCTTTCTTAGTTCATTAGTCAATATCGTGTAAACAGAAGTATAATACAATTATTTCTAAAATAAAACCAAATATAAGATATTGATTGCAAAAACATGCTATAAGTCCTGCTAACACTGTCACACATATCAACGCAACTACTTTTAAGATAATTTTGTTCATACACTCCTCCTTGCCAATTGGCCTTTATATGTTAATAAGTTATTATTTATTAAAACTACTCTTAACTTTGAGCAGGAATTTTAAAACAAAATTTTTCTTATATTATCATTTCTGTGTAACGATTTCAAGTAAATCAAATTTTACCAGTATAAGTTAATATACAAAATTAAATTTATAGAATATTTCTTGAAAATATAAGTACCACATATTATAATTTATATCTAAACACCGTTATTATAAAAAATCTTTTAATGGAGGTATTAATATGGAAAAACGGACTACAGTAAGAAACAATGAAATTGACTTTCCAAAATTTCTTTGCTTTAATGACAGCATTAATTTAATTTTGGAAAACATGACATTAGTCATTTACGAAAAAACGGACAAATCTTTTGGGATAGAATATGTCGAGCAAACAAAAAAGAATCAGAAAGATGAAAGACTTTTTATATTAATGAAAAAAATACTAAAACAAGAACCTTCTGTTCTATTTAAAATATTATTTTCATTAATTTTAGCTTTTCTTTGCGCTTGTGTAATAATATTAATTAATGTTCTTATTAATTCATTAGTATTATTACCACTTACTTTCTTTTTATCTCTAGCTTTTGCTATAATAATTCTTTATATTGTCGCAACCAAGCTATTTCTTAAGGAAAAAGAAAAAAGTAAGTATACAGCAATGAATAAAGTTATAAATTATGTGTATAACAATCAAAAACTGCCAGAAAATCTTAAAGATATACAAAATTCTTCAAGATATTTTGGTATTTCAAATTTGTTTTATACAGATTTTTTTATGATTGATTTAATAGCATTAATATCTTTTTCAATACCAGTCTGCTTATTATTTCTATCTACAGATTTTTTAATGCAAATTATATTAGCTATAATATATTTGGGTATATCTTGTATATTATATTTTTTGTGTTTATTTATTAACAAAAAAACTGATATATTTTGCAAATTAAATTCTATTATCGAAAAGAAATTGTCTGTATTCGTTCAATTTATGTTACTATCAAAAAGTCCAAGTTCATATGATCTCTTTATGGCATACTGCATAGTTGCTATTTATTTAAGAGATTTCTATCCCGATTTATACAAAAAAACAGACTGTTTTGAGGGATATTCAAAAGAAAAAATATTTTAATTTTTCTTTTAAGTCAGAAACATCTGCAAACTTAATTGTAGATGTTTCTTAGTATCTATACTTTTATAATATTAAAGAGTGCCTCACTTGCTCAAAAAATTCTGAACAAAGAGACACTCTTATATTTTTTGCTTAAATTCTATTTAAGCATTCATTTTTCACTGTTCTATCTAATTCCAAGATTTCCTGAACAGTTCCTAATTTTGTTACGACGTGATTGGAAAGTGCCCAATCGATCATCTCTGGAATCTCTGTGAAGCGAATTGCACCGTCTAAAAATGCCTGAACAGCAATTTCATCAGCTGCATTTAAAACAACCTGAGCACTATGTCCCATATGGATTGCTTTATATGCGAGTTTTAGACATTTAAATTTATCTAAATCAGGCTCTTCAAATTTTAAAGAACCGATTTTAAATAAATCCAATGGTTCAATCTTATTTCCAAGTCTTTCTGGATAATTCAGTGCATATGCAATTGGAATCTGCATATCAGTTGGTCCGATATTTGCCATAATGGTTCCGTCTACAAACTGAACCATAGAATGAACAAGGCTTTGTCTGTGCACAATAACCTCGATTTGATCTTCTGCCAATCCAAAAAGATGATGTGCTTCGATTACTTCAAAGCCTTTGTTCATCATTGTAGCAGAATCAATGGTCACCTTTGGACCCATTTTCCAATTTGGATGATTTAATGCCTGCATTGGTGTAATATCATCTGTAATCTCTTTATCAAAAAATGGTCCTCCAGATGCTGTAAGAAGAATTTTAGCAATCTTATTGCTCTCTTCTCCTCTTAAACACTGCATTATCGCACTGTGTTCACTATCCACAGTTTTCAGCTTGGTGCCATATCTTTTTGCTCTTTCCATAACAAGCTGTCCACCTGTAACAAGTACTTCCTTGTTTGCAAGAGCGACTTCTTTGCTATGTTTAAGCATATTCCATGTAGGCTCTAAGCCTGCGATTCCAACAAGTGCCGATACTGCAATATCAACATCTTCCAGTTTTGAAATCATTTCAAGGCCAACCTTTTCTGTGTATATATCAAGTTTTGGAAATATACGCTTTATCATTTTAGCATTTCTTTCATCTTTGATATATACATGTCTTGGATGGAACTCTTCAATTTGTTCAATCAAAAGTTCCACATTTTTGCCAGCTACAAGTGTAACGGCTGAAAACACTTCCGGATTTTCTTTAATTATCCGAAGTGTAGTAGTTCCAATACTACCTGTTGAACCAAATATAGCAACTCTTTTCATCTCAATTCCTCCTTTTTTTCTATATTGCTATGTTTTTTACTATACTACCTTTTTTTAATAATGTCAAAAAATAGACTTTTAGTTTACTTTCTAAAAGTCTATTTTTTCTATCATTTTCTTTACATTTATATCATCTTTTGCTGAAACATTATCTGTATTTAAAGAATATATATAATCTTTTTCCGAATCAAATTCAGCATTTAAATATTTAAAGATTAGATTTACAGTATCTAGAGCATGTTTAGGTTCTCCACCACCTCCACCAGTTAATACTAATATTCCTCTTTTATTCTTAAAAGTATGTGTTATATCTAAAAAGTGTTTATTACTCCAGATATAATTTAGTCTTGTAAGTAAAGAAAACATTGGTGGTGTTACATTATAAAAATATACAGGTGATGCTAGTATAAGTAAATCATAATCATCATTATTTATTTTTTGCATATCATCTTTTATACTACATCCTTTATTTTTCCAGCAATATCTGCAATCTATACATGGACTTAATTTAGCATCATATAAAAATATTTCTTCTATTTCGCCATCTATTTTTTTCTTTAATTCATTTACTATATATGATGTATCACCATTTTTATGTGGTGAGCCATTTAAGATTAATGTTTTCATATTTTAGCTCCTTAATTTTATTTAAAGTATTATATCAACATATAAAATATTAGTAAATATATTATATATTGATTTTTAAATAACAACAAAGAGACCAAATCTTAGATTTGATCTCTCTGTTGTTATTTGCAGTTTTTTTACAGATCATCCATAGATAATCTGTATGGCTTCTTCCTCACCTAATTCCACTATGCCATTACCAATAACATAATGGCCTTTGTTAGAAGAAAGATTCATCTCTATCCCCATACTCCAACCATTGTTGAAGCCCGGAATAGACCATGTTTTCGGCTCTTCTACCATTAGTTTGGCAAAGAGCCTTCCGCAATTCAGGCACTGTAGAATCACTTCGCGATTCTCTTTTTTGACATGTGCCCATGCATTGCGAGTGGCTTTCAAGCCACTGTAATACTTGTCCATCTCTGGTCTATCTTTATAATAGACTATTCCATCTGGCATGATGGACATTTTCTCAGGGTATTCACGGATTTTTTCCGCAAATACCTTCGGGAGATTGCCATAAATCCTCAGGAGTGATGCTACTCCGTTTTCACGGATGTATGCTTCAACCTTTATTTCCTGATCTGCATACAGGATGTGATACTCTTTTTTGGGGCTCACTCCTGTAAGCTGTAACATCGGAACTCTTACAGTTCCTTTTTTGATATCCGGATCATGGAAATCAATCTTGATTTCCTTATCTTCCGGATAATCCGGATATGCCTGTCTAAACCACCGCATTGCCATAGTTTTGACAAGCACTTTATCCATGTTTGTCATGATGTCGATGTCCCTTGGGAACACCTCTCCATCAGCAAACATTCCTGTTACAGCACTTCCATATAAAACTGCAAATCTTTTCTTCATTTTGTTTTCCTCCTTGGCATTTGCCTTTTGAAAATAAATTTTATGTTACCTAAATTATATTATACCATTTTCTTCCATGTTTTGCAAATTATTTATTTTTTTATATGTACTATAATCCTTATGCAAATTATTTCTATCCATTAAAACTGGAATTAGTTTCTTTTTATCAGCGATTTCTAATAATTCTGGATTATCATCTATAAAAATTGCTTCATCCTTTTTTATTTTAAACTCATTTATTGCATAATCAAAAAGCAGTCCATCTTTTTTTAATGCTGGATATTCTGAAGAAATATATATTTTAGTAAAGAATCTATCTATTCCCCATTTTTTAAGTATGGCATAAACACAAGGCCAATTATCAGATAATAGTATTATAATATATTTTTGACTTTCTCTTTCTAAGAATTCATATACATCATCATACATAATATATTTTTCTTCATTATACACAAAATCTTCTGCTAATCTTTCGGAAACTTCTTCCGGATTTTTTACTATTTTTAATTCATTCATTATATTTAAATAA
Organism: uncultured Clostridia bacterium; assembly: GCA_944393485.1. Taxonomy (GTDB): domain Bacteria; phylum Bacillota; class Clostridia; order TANB77; family CAG-508; genus Merdicola. The sequence goes on along the minus strand of CALYAJ010000045.1, from coordinate 9,031 downwards.
AATTCCTTAAATGCTTTATATTCCTCTTCTTTTGTAATTATCTTTTTAGAAATATTTTCATTATATTTATTAAATAAAACATTTAATCTTTTTAAATCAATTTTATTTTTTCCTATAATTTCATAAAAATTTGGTGTTATAAACCAATTGCCTGTTTTTGGTTTTCCTAAAACAAGCCCAAAATCTAATATTAAATATTTTTGTTCTTCTTTATTTTTATCTTTCATTTTTCTTCCCCTCTGCTATTCGTTCTACTATAATAACACAATTGTCGAAATTTGTATAGATTTGTAGAATCAATTTTTCTATACAATAAAACCAGATAATTATCAAATAATTACCTGGTTCAATTCTATTTTCTATTTAATTTGTCATACATTAAATATGAATATCCTTTTAAATTTCTTCTTGTTATATCTAAATTTAATTCTTTTACTAGATTTAACAATAATTGGTTTGCTTCATTTATAGGAATATTTTTATCATATATTTCTATTTCCACAAAATATCCTAGATCTTTTACATTATCCAAAGATATTTCGAATAAATTTTTATATATAAAACTATCTCTTTCTTTTATTAAGTCACAAATTTTATTTATTCTAACACCTTTTAGAATATTAATTGTTGCATCTAAATTAGATACTTCTGTCTCATATTCTACAATATGTATATCTTCTTCATCATTTCCCATATATATTTTTTTGTAACATAAAATATATTTGTCTTTTTGAATTCTTATTCTAATACATTCATCATCAATATCTCCTCCAAAAAATTTAGGATTTTCTGGTGAGAAATAAATATCATGTTGCTTTTTGTTAGTATGTTTGCTACTTCCATCTTTGAAAAATTTAAACAGTTCCTTATATTGATTTTCTTCAATTTCCAACTTTATTTCAATTTCTATGCTATCACTATTCTTTTTTTTAATTAGTCTTTCGCCTTGTAAAATTTCATTTATGGTAACTCCTAATATATTTGATATATCTGTAAATAAAGATAAATCCGGCATATATTTTCCTGTCTCCCATCTTGAAACAGTTTTACTTGTGACTCCTAGCATTTCTGCAAGCTCTGCTTGTTTTAGTCCTTTTTCTTTTCTTACTTCTCCTATAAATTTTCCAATCTTTTCTTGATTCATATTTTCACTCCTTTTGGGCTATATAATATATTTATTATAATTATCATTTCTATTATTAGTAAAGCCCACAAATAGCGATTTTTATTTAATAGTTTCTTTTAATTTTTCTAAAGCAATCTTTCTACTACTTATATTATTTTTCTCTTTATTACTTAACTCTGCTAATGTTTTTCCATTTTCTAATTCAAATATCTCATCAAATCCAAATCCATTATTTCCTCTTGGTATTTCTGATATATATCCCTCTAATACTCCTGTAAAGGTCTTTTCTTCGCCATTTTTATTTACATATGCAATACATGTTATAAATTCTACTTTTCTTTTCTCTCTTGGCATTCCTTTTAATTTTTCTATCAAATAATTATTTCTTTCTTCTTGTGATGCATTATCTCCTAAAAACCTTGCTGTTCTTACTCCTGGAAAACCATTTAATTCTTTAATGCATATTCCACTGTCATCTGCAATACATGGTAATTTCGTTAATTTATAGATTTCTCTTGCCTTTTTTAATGCATTTTCTTCAAATGTATTACCATCTTCTTCTACTTCTATTTGTATATTCATTTCCTGTAATGTCTTTACTTCTTGATTATTTAATAGTTCTTTTATTTCTTTTGCTTTTCCTTTGTTATTACTAGCTAATAATATCATTTTCCCTCCTAATAGAGCTCTAGTGGCTTAAATCTCTAAAAAAAAATTTCCACAATATTTTATAAATTTTATTAAGTCATCATATTTTATAGAAATAGTTGCAGTATTTCTATTTGGATGAATTAACACTTTATTATTTTTTAATTCTTTATCAAGTACTACTGTTACTTTTTTCTCTTTATCATTTATTATTCCTAGTGGAGTTACTGCTCCTGGAATTAAACCTAAGTATGTTTGTAAATCATTTTCGTTTGCAAAAGACAATCTTTTGCTATTTATTTTTTCTGGTAATGTCTTTAAATCTGCTCTTTTATCCTCTGGCAGAGTATACAAAAATAATTTTTTCTTAGCATCTTTTAAAAATAAATTTTTGCATCCAATACCTTCCATGTCTAAAAATACATCTTGCATCTCTTCTACAGTATATACTGCTTTATGTTCTTGCATATTATATTTTATATTTAACTTATTTAATACTTCTAATATATCCATGCTAGCTATCTCCTATTTATATGGAACTTACGAACCACTCTAAAATCCCTAAATCTCTTTTACATCATCTTCTATTAAATAACACATTTCTTCATGTGCATCTATATTTTCATTAATTTTATTGGTATCTAGTTTTATATATTTTATTGTTCCATTTGATAGCACATTTCCTTCTAAATCTAATATTTGAGATTCTACAACAAAAAATTTATTATTATTTTTTACAACTACACCTTTTCCTATTATCTCTTGATTATATGGCACTGGTTTTCTATATTTTGTATCTAATGACATAGTTACTCCAAATTCTTCCTCGTTTCCTTCTTTTGCCCATAATGCTCTTAGTCCCATTTCATCAAGCATTGCAGTTATTAATCCTCCATGAACTCTTCCTGGATAACTTTGATGTTCCTCTCTATATTTAAATTTTGTCATTACACTTCCATCTTCCATATTATAAAATTGTGCATGTACACCATATTTGTTGTCCATTCCACAAATTGCACACATTTTACTATTTCTTTGTTTACTTACTACTTTCATTTCATTACCTCCTAATAGGGATTTTAAGCCACCTCAGAAATCTTTGATTTCGTGTAGGTGGACTATAGCCTACAAAGTCACACAGACCGTCCCTAACACCTTATCCATTATAAAATTTTTTGCCTAAATATTTTTCAATTATTTTTCTAGTTGGTATGCAAGTGTTTTCTGGCATGTCGTTTACTGCAAACCATTCATATTTTATAAGTTCTTCTGTTTTCGGTAATTTTATATCTCCTGAATATTCTTCTGCAATTAAACCAAACGTTGCATATTGTGCATATTTGTTTACATCATTTTGTACGCAAATCACTTTTATTTTACTTACATCTAAATTGCACTCTTGTTTTGTTTTTCTAATTCCTGCCTCTTCTATTGTTTCTCCAAATTTTACTTTTCCGCTTGGAAGTGTCCAAGTGCCTTCTAATCTCATGTCTGAATCTGCTTTTTTTGCATCATCATTTCTTAGTAACATTAATATTTTATTTTCTTTATTTTTAATTATTATTCCTACTCCTATACCTATCTTTTCCATAATTTTCTCCTTTGCGCTTTATAAATATTTTATACTACAAATTTGGTACTGTCTAGCAAATTTACAAAGTTTTAGCGACGTACACTGTACGCCGCTAAACTTTTACATGAGGTAAACTTCATCCACTCCTTTAAGGAGTGTTCTATTTTTCAATTGTTTCTTCAGCTCTTTATTTTTTTCCATTTCTACTTTAGAAACAATTAAAACAGTTCGTTGTGCAAGATCCTTCTCCATCGCCACCTCAAGAAAACCAATTCTTGAATCAAGCGTTTTAAAGTATCTTTCAACAACAGCCGTTCCCTTCTTTAATGCCTTTTTTACCCGTCGGTAAAATTCGTTGTTGGCATCCATTTGAAGGTCTTCCCATGGGATGGGATTTTCTTCAAGTTCATTTACAATTTCAGAGTATGTAATCTTTCTTACATCCTCATTGTTGTCAATGAACTTACGGATTTTTTTGTTCTCTGATAATCCTATCAGAAGAACTAAAGTCCGCTGTTTTCTTAGTTTTTTGAAGTCAGGCTTCTTTTTGCAAAGTTTTCCTTCCTTCACAGAGACTGGAAACATGTTTGCGTAACCCACTTGAGTATACTTATTATTTTCCATTTTTTCTACCTCCTTGAATTTTATTCAACATTAATTATACCATTTTTATCCGTTATTCTCAATACTTACAATATCTTTTATTACTTCTCCAGCTATAATTAAACCTGCAACAGAAGGTACAAAAGATATACTTGCAGGTGTCTTATAGTCTCCATCATTTGGTTTTATTGGTTCTTCTTTTGAATATACTACTTTTAATTTTGATATTCCTCTTGAACGTAATTCTTTTCTCATTACTTTAGCAAGTGGACAAACTGAAGTTTTATAAATATCTGCTACTTCAAATTTTGTTGGATCTAATTTATTTCCTGTTCCCATTGCAGAAATTATTGGAATATTAAATTCATTAGCTTTACATACCAATTCTATCTTTCCAGTTACTGTATCAATTGCATCTACTATATAATCTAACGAATTATCTATTAAATTGCTTCCTGGCATAAAAAATTCTGTAGATGTTTCCACTTTGGCTTCTGGATTTATGCTTAAAATTCTTTCTTTCATTACATCTACTTTATTTTTTCCAACAGTATCAATATTTGCATGTATTTGTCTATTTATATTTGTAATATCTATAGTGTCATTATCTACTAATAAAAGATTTCCAATCCCTGCCCTTACTAATCCTTCTACTACAAAAGAGCCTACTCCACCAATTCCAAATACTGCAACTTTAGACTTTTTTAATTTTTCTACATTTTCTTTTCCAATCAATCTTTCTTCTCTACTAAAAGCTTCGTTCATTTTTCCTCCTATTATAAAAGATGCACTAAAAATTGTGCATCCTTTAACTGTATCATTATTTCATTTTTTCTTTTATTTTCATTAAAGTATTTAATGCATCTATAGGTGTTAAAGTATTTAAATCAATCTTATCTAGCTCTTGAGCAATCTCTGCTAATTTGTAATTATATAAATCAAGTTGTCCTGCTTGAACTTGTTTATTTTCCTTTTCCATCTTTTTGCTACCTAAAATACTTTTTCTTTCTAAGCTTCTTAATATTTCATTTGCTCTTTTTAATACTTCTTTTGGAACTCCTGCAAGCCTTGCAACATGAACACCATAGCTTTCATCAGTTCCACCTCTTACAATTTTTCTTAAAAAGATTACATCTTCTCCTTTTTCTTTAACTGCTATAGAATAATTTTTTACACCTTCTAATTTATCTTCTAATTCTATTAATTCATGGTAATGTGTTGCAAATAATGTTTTTGCACCACATTTAGTCTTATCAGAAATATATTCTGCAACTGCCCATGCAATTGATAAACCATCATATGTTGATGTTCCTCTTCCTATTTCATCCAATATTACTAAACTATTTTTAGTTGCTTCTTTTAATATATCAGCAACTTCCATCATTTCAACCATAAATGTACTTTGACCCATACTTAAATCATCTGAAGCACCAACTCTTGTAAAGATTTTATCTACAACACCTATATGTGCTTCTGTAGCTGGAACCAAACTTCCTATTTGTGCCATTAATGTAATTAAAGCAACTTGTCTCATATATGTAGATTTACCAGCCATATTAGGGCCTGTTATAATTGCTAATCTATTTTCATCATCATCCATATATGTATCATTATCTATAAAACTTCCTGTTGGAAGCATTTTTTCTATTACTGGATGTCTCCCCTCTTTTATTTCTATTTTTCCACCATTATCTACTATTGGCATACAATAATTCATATCTTCTGCAACTGTTGCAAATGAAGCTAACACATCCAATGTTGCAATTATCATTGCTGATTTTTGAAGTCTTTTTACATTTTTTGCAATTTCTTGTCTTATTTCAGTAAATGCTTCATATTCTAAGTTAATAACTTTATCTTCAGCACCTAAGATTTGATTTTCTAGTTCTTTTAACTCTTCAGTTATATATCTTTCACAATTTGTTAATGTTTGTTTTCTTATATATCTTTCTGGAACTTGTGGTAAATTTGATTTTGTTACTTCTATATAATAACCAAAAACTTTATTAAATCCAACTTTTAGATTTTTGATTCCTGTTTCTTCTTTTTCTTTTGCTTCTAATTGAACTAACCAGTTCTTTCCTTCTGTAGTTGCTGTTTTTAGCTTATCAATTTCTTCATTATATCCAAGTTTGATTAGTCCACCTTCTTTTACTGTCATTGGTGGATCTTCAACTATTGATTTTTCTATTAAATCATAAATATCTTTAAGTTCATCCAAATTATTATATAGCTCTTGCAACATATTTGAACTAGTATTTTGTAATACAGCCTTAACTTCTGGTAATTTTGATAAAGAATTTTTTAAAGATATCATATCTCTACCATTTGCATTACCATAAGAAATTTTTCCTGCTAATCTTTCAATATCATATACCTTTTTTAAGCTTTCTATAATATCTCCTCTTAGCATTACATTATCTTTTAACTCTTTTACTGCATTTAATCTTTTATTTATTTCGTTAACATCAATTAATGGATCATTTATCCATCTTCTTAAATGTCTTCCTCCCATTGATGTAGAAGTTTTATCTAATACCCATAAAAGTGTTCCTTTTTTACTTTTATCTCGCATTTTTTCTGTAAGTTCTAGATTTCTTCTTGCATTAATGTCTAAAGACATATATCTGGTTGTATTATATATAGTTATTTTATTTATGTGCTCTAAACTTGTTTTTTGAGTTTGTTTTAAATATTCCACTAAAGCATTTATACTTGCTACTGCAAAAAGTCTTTTATCCATATCTTTTATAGGATTATCATCATTATCTACTAAATTATAATTATCGGCGATAATGTTTATATCTTCTGAAAAGAATTTATCATTAAATCTTGTAAAATATATTTCAAATCTTTCTTTTATTTTGTTTATCTCTTCTGTACTATCATACATCATACTATTTACAACTAGCTCTGCTGGTGAATATCTTGCAATTTCATCTAATACTAATGGAAAATTATTATTTTCTTTTATTTCAGTACTATAAAAATCTCCTGTAGTTACATCACATACTGCAATTCCATAATATATTCCTTTTTTTACTATTGACATTATATAATTATTTTTCTTTTCTTCTAGCATATTAGATTCTATTACTGTACCAGGTGTAACAACACGAATAACTCCTCTTTTTACAATTCCTTTTGCAGTTTTTGGATCTTCTAGCTGTTCACAAATTGCAACTTTATATCCTTTTGCAATTAATTTTGAAATATAAATTTCAGCAGCATGATGAGGAACTCCACACATTGGAGCTCTTTCTGCTTGCCCACAATCCTTTCCAGTTAATGTTAATTCTAGTTCTCTTGATACTGTTATAGCATCATCAAAGAACATTTCATAAAAATCTCCTAATCTATAAAAAAGTATACAGTCTTTATATTCTTCTTTTGTTTCAAGATATCTTTGCATCATTGGTGAATATTCTGCCATTTGTATATTCCTTACCTTTCTATTTTAATCCTAATTATTTTAATTTATCTTCCTTTATTATCGTCTTTGCTTCTTTCCTTTTAAATACCACATATGTTCAGAAGCAATTTTTAAGTCTATTATTTTATTTATTAAATCTTTTTCTCCTTCAAATATAACAACTTTATTGCTATCTGTTCTTCCTGTTAACATATTTGGATTGTTTTTACTTGTTCCTTCTACTAAAACTTTTTGAATTGTTCCTACATATTTTTGATTATTTTCTTCAATTTGACTCTCTACTAATTCCTTTAATCTATCAAATCTTTTGTGTTTTATTTCTTCTGGAACTTGATTTGGCATCTTATCTCCCGGAGTTCCAACTCTTCTTGAATATATAAACATATATACTTGTTCAAATTTCACTTTTCTTACTACATCTAGTGTATCTTCAAATTCTTCATCATTTTCTCCTGGGAATCCTACTATGATGTCTGTAGATAATGTTAAATTTGGTATTTTAATCTTCATTTTTTCCACTAAATCTAAATATTGCTCTTTAGTATATTTTCTATTCATTTCTCTTAAAACTTTAGTATTTCCAGATTGTAATGGTAAATGAATTAATTTACAAACTTTATCACAATCTGCTATTGCTTCTATTACATCATCTGTAAAATCTTTTGGATGTGGTGAAACAAATCTTATTCTTTCTATCCCATCTATTTTATTTATTGCTCTTAATAATGTAGCAAAAGAATTTACTCCTTCAAATTCTTCAAATTCTATATTTTTCTCTTTTTCAACTCTTAAATATGAATTAACATTTTGACCTAATAAAGTAATTTCCTTATATCCTTCTTTTGCAAGTTCTTTTACTTCATTAATTATATCTTTTGGCATTCTGCTTCTTTCTCTTCCACGTACATATGGAACTATACAATATGTACAAAAATTATTACATCCGTTCATAATTGTTACAGAAGCCTTTATATTGCTATCTCTTTTTATTGGTAATCCTTCAAAAATTTCTCCATCTATATCTATTACATCTTTTACTTTCTCTCTTGTTTTTAATGCTTTAAATAAATCTTCTGGAAATCTATATAATGTATGTGTTCCAAAAATTACATCTACAAACGGATAACTTTGTTTTATTTTATCTGTAATATGTTTTTCTTGCATCATACAACCACCAATGGCTATAATTGTTCCATTGGCTTCTTTTATTCTTTTTAATTCTCCTAATTTTCCAAATAGTTTATCTTCTGCATTTTCTCTTACACAGCATGTATTAAATAACGCTATATCTGACTCATCAAAATTCTCTGTTCTTTTATATCCCATTTCTTCTAACATTCCACATAATTTTTCAGAATCATTTTCATTTAATTGACATCCCATTGTTAAAATACAGTATTTTAAATTTTTATTACTTTTATTAAATTCCTTAATTTCGTCTATATATTTTCTTTGCTCTTCTACTTTTTTCACGTTTAATCCTCCTATTGCCACTATATTCTATATTATTTTTGTAGTTTTTTCAAGTGATTTTACGTTCAAGTTTATCAATAAATTAATATTTAATTATATAATCATAACCACCCGTGAACGGGTGGTTTGCTCATCCCCTAGAAGGGGAATTACTTGCTCACCACCTGAAAGGCGG
>CALYAJ010000044.1 GCA_944393485.1 uncultured Clostridia bacterium | reverse complement strand
TGTATATTTGGAACTGGTTTTTATTGATTTTTATATTATTTTAGAACTTTGAAATTTTTTTTCATGTCTTTATCCTGCTTTTTGGACTTAATTTATAGAAATTTATAAAATATTATGGTACAATACTATAGATTTAAAAATAAATGTAAGAAGGAAGAAATTATGGGATTTTTTAGCAAATTAAAAGAAGGATTAAGTAAAACAAAAAATTCTTTTGACGAAAAAATAAATAATGTATTTAGTCACTTTAGAAAAGTAGATGAAGAGCTTTTAGAAGAACTAGAAGAAGCGTTAATAATGTCTGATGTGGGAATGGATACATCATTAAAAATAATAGGAAATTTAAGAGATAGAATAAAAAAAGAAAAAATAGAAGATGAAGAAGGAGTTAAAACAGCATTAAGAGAAGAAATGAAAAAAATGTTAGATGTTGAAGATAATTTTCTTAAATTAGAAACTACTCCATCAGTAATATTAGTTGTTGGAGTAAATGGAGTTGGTAAAACAACATCAATAGGAAAAATAGCTAATAGATTAAAAAAAGATGGAAAAAAGGTTGTTATTGCAGCAGCTGATACATTTAGAGCAGCAGCTGTAGAGCAATTAGAAATATGGGCAAATAGAGTAGGATGTGATATGGTAAAAAAAGAAGAAGGTTCAGATCCTGCCTCAGTAGTATTTGATGCAATAAAAATTGCAAAAGAAAAACAAGCAAATGTATTAATTTGTGATACAGCTGGAAGACTACATAATAAAAAATATTTAATGGACGAACTTGCAAAAATAAATAAAATTATAAATAAAGAATTACCAGATGCATCAAAAGAAACTTTGTTAGTATTAGATGGTACAACTGGACAAAATGCAATTTTACAAGTAAAGGCATTTAAAGAAACAGTAGACATTACAGGTTTAGTTCTTACTAAATTAGACGGAACAGCAAAAGGTGGAGTTGCAATAGGAATAGTCGCAGAAAATCACATACCTATAAAATTTATAGGTGTTGGAGAACAAATTGATGACATGGAAAAATTTGATTCAGAAGATTTTGTAAATGCTATAATATAATGGAGGTATATCATGGAACAAAAAACAGAAAATAATACTCAAGTAAAAAAAGAGAAAAAAAGTAAAAAAAGAATGTTATTAGTTTTATTATTCCTTGCATTAGTAGTAATAATAGGTTATATAGGTTTAAGAGGGGAATACTTAGAATTGCTAGAAATTGGCGAAAATTATACATCAGTATTTTGGCAAAACCTAACATATAAAGCTACAACATTTGGAGTGAACTTTATAATTATATTTGTAGTAATATATTTAACAAATAAAGGAATAAAAAAGGAATTAAAAAATTTCTTTGATGCAGAAAAGAAAACAATGCCAAAATTACCAAATAAGTCATTAGCATTAGTAGTAGGAATTATAGTTAGTGCATTTACTATGGGACTATTTACAGAAAAGGCAATGTTATTTATAAATAATACTCAATTTGGTTTACAAGATCCAATATTTGGATTAGATATAGGATATTTTATATTCCAAAAACCATTTATAGAAACAGTATTAATGTATATAATGTCATTAGTAATAGGAGTATTAGTATATTCAGTAATCTATTATATTGTAACATTTAATGTATGTTTTGATGGAATAGATAGAGAAACATTAAAGAAAAGTAACCTTGTAAATAAAATATTTAAATATTTAAAAATATTAACAGTATTTTTAGCAATTTATATACTTTCAAAAGTTCAGGACTTAGGAACAGATAGAAGTGTAACTCTTCAAGATGAAGATTCTACACAAATATATGGTGCAGGTTTAACTAGTGTTACTATAAAATTATGGGGATATATAATATTTGCTATAGTTATGATTATATCAATATTTAAAGCAATTAATTATTTTAAAAACAAGAAAACAAAACAAACAGTTATATCTCTAGTGGTAATTCCTGGATATTTACTATGTTTATTTTTAGTAATAACAATATTCCAATTAGCATATGTAAAACCAAATGAATTAGATAGAGAACAAACATATATAGAAGCAAATATCAGAAATACTAGAACTGCATATAATATTAATATACAAGAAAATGAATTAGATTCTACACAAGCAAATAACTTAGATGTAATAAATGCTAATAGAGAAACTGTAGATAATACAGCAATTGTAAGTCAAGATATTACATTAGACACAGTAAATGATAAACAAACAAGTTCAGATTATTATAGTTATGATACTTCTCAAATAGGAAAATACAATATAGATGGCGAAGATGAGTTAGTATATTTATCACCAAGACAAGTAGAACCAGGAAATAGTGGAACTACAAATAATAAAACTTATGAATATACTCATGGATATGGAACAGTAATAACTTCTGCAACAGAAACTGATGAAACTGGTAATTTACAATATATTCAAAAATCATTTGATGGTTCTGATAATCAAATAAATGTAAGCCAACCAAGAATATATTTTGGATTAAATGAAAATTCACCAATAATAACAAATTCAAAAGATAAATCAGAATTTGATTATCCAAAATCAGAAACAGAAAATGTAGAAAATACATATGATGGAAAAGCAGGACTTACAACTAATTTCTTAGATAGATTAATTTTAGGAATTAGAGAAAAAAATATGAATATAGCTTTCTCATCAAGTATAACAAGTGATAGTAAAATATTAATAAATAGAAATATTATAAAAAGAGTAGAAAAAGTATTTCCATATGTAATATATGATGAAAATCCATATCAAGTTATCACAAATGACGGTAGATTAGTATGGGTAATAGATGGATATACAACATCATCAAATTATCCTTATTCTCAAATGACTACAATAGAAAGAAATGGAACAAGAGAAAGAATTAACTATATAAGAAATTCTGTTAAAGTAATTATAGATAGTTATGATGGAACAGTTAAATTTTATATAACAGATACAACAGATCCAATAATTATGGCATATAAAGAAATATATCCAGATTTATTTGCTGATAAAGATGAACAAATACCAGAAGATATAGCTTCACATTTTATTTATCCTGAATTCTTATATAATATTCAAGCAAATATGTTAGAAAGATATCATAATGTAAAAACTGATGTATTATATAGAAGTAGTGATGTATGGGATAGAGCAACACATACAACTAGTCAAACTTTAAGAACAACAGGAACACCAATAGATCCATATTATACAGCTGTAAAAACTGTAGACAGCGATAAAACTGAATTAGGATTAGTATTACCATATACTATATATGAAAAACAAAGTTTAACTTCATATTTAGTTGGAACTTGTGACGAAAATGGAAATAGTAAATTAACACTATATAAATATGGAGCAGATAGTAATGTTATTGGACCAATACAATTAGATACACAAATAGAACAAGATGAAGAAATTTCTTCTACAATACAAAATTTAAATGTTACAGGAACAAGATTAATTAGAAATATGATTATGGTACCAATTGATAATACTATTTTATATGTAGAACCAATATATCAAGTAATGCTTAATGAATCAGAGGCACCTGTTTTAAAGAAGATAATTGTTGCTGTTGGAAATAAAGTTGCAATTGGTGATAATTTATCACAAGCATTAACAAATTTAGGCTCACAATCTGCAATTAACATTGAGGTATCTAATACAGATAATATAGATTCAGTTATAAATGAAATAATAAAAGCAAATAATAATGTAAAGAATTCAACAGAAAACAATGACTTAGAAATGATGGGAAAAGATTTAGCAAGTCTGCAAGCATTAATTGATCAATTGGAAGAGTTAGTAACAGAACAAAAGGAGCAAGAAGCTGAAGATGAAAAATTAAATATTCAAGACGAAAATCTTATAAGTGATAATACTATAACAAATACTGTAAGCGAAGTTGAATAAAATTAGATAAAAAAACGCACCATATAAATGGGTGCGTTTTTATGTTAGAAAAAGATATTAAAATTTTAAGAGAAAAAATAGATTTATTAAATTATAATTTGACTAAAAATCGATTAATGGATTTTTATGAAATATTTGGAAGCAGAAAAGAAGTATTATTTAGAAATTTATTCTCTGGAATTTGGAGAGGTGTTGGAATAGGAATTGGTGTTACTATAGTAACTGCAATAATAATTATCATTCTACAAAAAATAGTAAAGCTTAATATTCCAATAATAAGTGAATATATTACAGATATCGTGGAAATTGTCGAAAAAACAAAAACTATTAGATAGATAAATAATAAAAAATATATAAAATACTCTTTAAAAAATATAATATATTGTATATAATATCCGTATGAAATAGGAGGACATATGTATGAATTTACCAAATAAACTAACAATATTTAGAATAATATTGGTTCCAATAATGGTTATAATAACTTTTTTTAATATAGATATTAAGTGGATATTAGTAGATGTAATTTTTATTATTGCATCAATTACAGATAAATTAGATGGTTATATAGCAAGATCAAGAAATCAAATTACTACATTTGGAAAATTTTTAGATCCAATAGCAGATAAAATATTAGTACTAGCTGCAATGCTTATATTAGTAGAAGCTGCAAAACTTCCAGCATGGATTCCTATAATTGTATTATTTAGAGAATTTATAGTATCTGGATATAGACTTGTTGCAGTAGAAAAAGGTGGAAAAGTAATTGCAGCTTCTGTATGGGGAAAATTAAAAACTGTAACACAAATGCTTGCAATATTATTAGCTTTTCTTGATACTAATGCATTTGGAGCATGTTTTACAGGAGGTTTAAGTGGATTTAGTTTTGCATATAATTTAATTGTGACTATTTTAATGATTATATCAGTTATAGCAACTATATTCTCTGGTGCAGACTACATAATAAAAGGAAAAGATTTATTTAAAGAAGAGGTTAAAGAAAATGGAAATAAATAAGGCAAAAGAAGAAATTACTAAATTAAGAAAACAATTGGAGATTTGGGCAAATAAATATTATGACGAAGATAATCCAGAAGTATCAGATTATGAATATGATATGACAATGAATAAACTAAAAGCATTAGAAAAAGAGTTTCCAGAATTAGTAACTGCAGATTCACTAACACAAAAAGTTGGAGGACATGTAAAAGAAGGATTTGATAAAGTAGAACATGAAGTTCCATTACAAAGTTTGCAGGATATATTTTCATTTGGAGAATTAGAAGAATTTAAAGAAAGAGTTTATAAAGCAGCTAAAGAAAATAATATGGATAGCAAAGATGTTAAATTTGTTGTAGAGACAAAAATAGATGGACTTTCTGCTGCTCTTGAATATAAAAAAGGAAAATTTGTAAGAGGTGCAACAAGAGGAAATGGATTAGTTGGAGAAGATGTTACAGAAAATTTAAAAACATTAAAAACTATTCCTAAAGAACTTCCAGAGCCAATAGATATAACTGTAAGAGGAGAAGTATTTATTGGTAAAAAAGAATTTGAAAAAATGAATGAGGAAAGAGAACTTAATGAAGAGAAAACATTTGCAAATGCACGTAATGCAGCTGCAGGTTCATTAAGACAATTAGATAGTAAAATAACAGCAAGTAGACCTCTTGATATATACATTTTTAATGTACAAAAAATAGAAGAAGATATAAAATTTAATTCACATTATGAAGAATTAAATTATTTAAAAAAACTAGGTTTTAATGTAAATCCAGTTTTAATACAATGTAAAGATATACCAGAAGCAATAAAAGCAATAGAAAAAATAGGTGATGAAAGGGAAAAGTTAACTTTTGGAATTGATGGTGCTGTTATAAAAGTAGATGATCTTAATTTAAGAGAAAAGATGGGAACAACATCAAAAGTTCCAAGATGGGCTATAGCATATAAATATCCACCAGAAAAGAAAGAAACAATTTTAAAAGATATTGTATGTCAAGTAGGAAGAACAGGTGCAGTAACACCAATGGCGATTTTAGAGCCTGTTAAAGTTGCAGGTTCAACTATATCTAAAACAACTCTTCATAATGAGGATTTTATTAAGGAAAAGGATTTAAGAATTGGTGATACAATAGTTGTGCAAAAAGCTGGTGATGTAATTCCTGAAATATTAGAAGTAAAGAAGAAAAAAAGAACAGGAAAAGAAATTCCATATGAAATGCCAAAAGTATGTCCAGTATGCGGAGCACCCGTTGTAAGAGAAGAAGGAGAAGCAGTAAGTAGATGTACAGGTATTGAATGTCCTGCAAAATTAGTAAGAAATATTATACATTTTGTATCTAGAGAATGTATGAATATAGATGGATTAGGTGAAAAAATAATTGAACAATTAATAGATAAAAAATTAATAAATAATATTGCGGATATTTATTTTTTAACTTTTGAAGATATAGCTTCATTAAAGAAAAATGGAAAAAAATTTGCACAAAATTTAATAGATGCTATAAATACAAGCAAAAATAATGATTTATATAGATTGATTGCAGCATTGGGAATAAGGCATATTGGTGTTAAAGCAGCAAAAACACTTGCAAAAAAATATAAAACAATGGATAATTTGATGCAAGCTTCAGAAGAAAGCTTAGCAATGACAGAAGATATTGGTGGAATTTCTGCAAAAAGTTTATATGAATTTTTTAGACAAGATCAAACAATAGATTTGATAAATAAACTAAAAGATGTAAATGTAAATATGGAAGCAATAGAAGATGAAGGAACAGACAACAGATTTGAAGGAATGACATTTGTACTTACAGGTTCTTTAGAAAAGTTTACTAGAAAAGATGCAAGTGATATTATAGAAAAATTTGGAGGTAAAACTTCAGGTTCAGTATCTAAAAAAACAAGTTATGTTTTGGCAGGAGAAGAGGCTGGAAGTAAGCTTACAAAGGCACAAAATTTAGGAATTACTATAATATCAGAAGAACAATTTGAAGAAATGATAAAATAAAAGGAAAGGAAAATTATGGACGGAACATATACATTTGAAAGATTTGAAAAAGAATTGGATGAAGGATATCAAATGTATTACACATATGTAAGAAATAGATATTTATTATTTAAAACTGCAGAAAATTGTTATACACAAAAATTAATATCTGATCATCCTAAAAATCCACAACCAAGGCAGACTGTAATAACACATAAAAGAATTGCAGAAATGTTCCCTTTTATGGAAGATATAGAATATAAGATCACATAAGAGATAATTACATCCTATGTTTGTAGGAGTTAATTATATAAAAAATAAACTAAGGAGGAAGAAAATGAGTATTGAAAAATTTGTATTAAACGAAACATCTTATTTTGGATTTGGAGCAAGAGAGGTTTTAGCAGAAGAAATTAAAAATAGGGGATATAAGAAAGTTTTGGTTGTTACAGATAAATCTTTATTCGAAATAGGTTTAACAAAAAAAGTAA
The DNA here is from genome assembly GCA_944393485.1 of uncultured Clostridia bacterium. Taxonomy (GTDB): domain Bacteria; phylum Bacillota; class Clostridia; order TANB77; family CAG-508; genus Merdicola. The sequence continues at coordinate 6,844 of CALYAJ010000044.1, read as the reverse complement.
CAGATAAATTAGACGAAGCAGGAATAGAATATACTGTATATAGTGATGTAAAACCAAATCCAACAATAAAAAATGTACTTGATGGAGTAGAGGTTTGTAAAAATTATGGAGCAGATGTTATAGTCGCAGTTGGAGGAGGTTCTAGTATAGATACTGCTAAAGGTATTTCTATAGTTATGACAAATCCAGATAGAGCAGATATTGTTTCTTTAAATGGAAATTCTAATACAGTAAATAAAGGAATGCCATTAATTGCACTTCCAACAACACATGGAACAGCTGCAGAAGTAACAATAAATTATGTTATAACAGATGAAGAAAGAGAAATAAAAATGGTATGTGTTGATCCACATGATATTCCATTGGTTGCAATTGTAGATACAGAATTAATGTCTACATTACCAAAATCTATGGCTTCTTCAACTGGTATGGATGCTTTAACACATGCAGTAGAAGGATATATTACAAAAGCTCATAATACAATGTCAGATATGTTCCATATGAGAGCTATAGAGTTAATATTTAAGTATTTACCAGCTGCAGTAAATGAAAAAAATCAAGAAGCAATCGATAAGATGGGATTAGCACAATATATTGCAGGAATGGGATTCTCTAATGTAGGACTTGGAATTGTTCATTCTATGGCTCACCAATTAGGAGCTGTTTATGACACTCCACATGGTTTAGCAAATGCTATTTTATTACCAACAGTTATGAGATTTAATGGACAAGATCCTGCAACTGCTCAAAGATTTAGAGAAATTTTAATTCATATTGGTAGACCAGATGCAGAACATCTAAATGACCAAGATGTTATAAATACATTTGTATGGAAAATATCAGAATTATCAAAATCAGTTGGAATAACACAAACACTAAGAGAAGTAGGAGTAAAAGAAGAAGATTTTGGAATGCTTGCAGATAAAGCAATGCAAGATCCATGTAAACCAGGAAATCCAAGAGAAGTATCAAGAGAAGACTTTATAGAATTATATAGACAAGCAATGTAGGAAAATGGGGACGTTCCTAAAATCCCTATATAAAACAAAGACTGCCGAATTTTCATTCAGCAGTCTTCATATATATTAAAATTATATTGTTAATGAAACCTAGGACTCATTAACAACTATAATTGACTATCCTAATTAATCTAAGTTGTTTAAAATATTTGGTAGGATTTGTTTCTTTCTTGAAACAACATTTTCTAGCATTGCAGTATTATTATCAACTGTTACACCAAAAGCTTTTTCAACAACTGGTGCATCATTACCTAAAGAAATTATTTTTGAATTAGAATTAATGATATCTGTTGCAGCAAATACATATAAATCTAAGTTTTCTTTTTCTATATCTTTTGCAATTGCTTGTTCAAAATATGCTTGATTTTTAAATATTGAATCTAAATCAGCTGTATTTACTTGAGCAATTCTAAACTTTTTATTACCTTTTTCAAATAATTTACAGTCTATATTTATAATTTCTTCTGGAGTAAATTCACTTATATCAGTACCTGCTTTTAACATATCTGTACCATAAACATTAATATCTAAACCAGAGATTTCTTCTAATTTTTTAACAACTTTTTTATCTTCATCTGTAGTTGTTGGTGATTTTAAGATTAATGTATCAGATGCTATAGCACTAAGCATTAATGTAGCTATATTTTTATCTATTTCTACATCATTTTCTTTATACATTTTATATAAAACTGTTGCAGTACATCCAACAGGTTCTGCTCTATAATATAATTGATATGGAGCAACAAAATTCATTGTATGATGATCTACAACTTTAAGTATTTTTGCATTAGATATATTTCCAACTGTTTGACTAGCTTCATTATGATCAACTAAAATAACTTCTTGGTTATCTTCAACATCTTCTATTAATTCTGGTGCTTCAATACCAAGATATTTTAATACATATTGAGTTTCTTTATTAACATTTCCTAGTCTAACAGCTTTTGCATTTTCATTTCCTAATTTTTTTTCTAGATTTTCCATTACTATTGCTGATGTAATAGAATCTGTATCTGGATTTTTATGTCCGAAAATTAATGTTTCTTTTGTCATATGAGTTCCTCCTTATTTGATTAATTCAAGTAAAAGTAATATAGCAGAATGGAAATTCTGCTTATAATTTGTTATCACACTTTACATAAACTATTATACACTAAAACCTACGGAAAGTCAATATTTTACGACATTTCTACCGAAGGATTTGCATATAAAGTTTTATTATTTGTATATATAACCATTCCAGGCTTACTGCCATTTGGTTTTCTTACAAATTTAACTTGGCAATAATCAACTGGAACATTAGTTGAAAGTCTAGCTTTACTATAATATGCAGCAAGTTTTGCACATTTTTCTAAAGTTTCTATAGTTACATTTGAATTTGGATTTCTTAAGATAACATGACTTCCGTGAATATCTTTTGTATGAAACCATATATCATTTTTATCTGCTATTTTGGTTGTTAAATAATCATTTTGTTTATTATTTTTCCCAACTAAAACAGTATATCCATCTACTGTAAATTCTCTAGGGCTTGATGAAGTATTTGCTTTTTTATTATTTTTGTTTTTATTTGTTTGAATATAGTCCTTAAAAATTACAGAATCAGAAAGTTCATTATATATATCATCAACTTCTTCTAATGTTTTAGCAGAATCCAATTCATAAATAATACTTTCAATGTATTGTAATTCAATTTCTGTTTCTTTCTTTTGTAATGTAACTACTTCTAATGCATTTTTTAATTTATTATATTTTTTAAAATACCTTTTTGCATTATTAGAATATGTAGTAGTTGTATCTATAGGAATTTCTATTGGTTGAAAATTCTCATAATAATTTTCTAAAGTGATTTTATCAGATGTTACTTCTTTAAGTTTATATAAGTTAGCTGTTATTAATTCTCCATATAATTTATATAAATCCTTATTAGCACATTCTTTTAATTTACTATTTATATTTTCAAGCCTATATGAATATTTTTTTAATACATGGGAAATTAATTTTAACAAATTATTTCTATATGCAGAAAAATTGTCAGAATTTTCTTTTTGATAGTAAAAATCATCTATAAAAAAGTTGATTTCCAAATTATCTTCCTTCTGCACATAATCTATTACATAGTCTTTTTTGCCTTTCTCATTTGTATAAGAAACTGTAGTAATATTATTTGTATCCAAATTATTAAGTATATTACATAAATAATTAAATAAAATATCAATATCTTCTTTAGAAAAATTTTGATTATTTATATTTAATTTCTTTAAAACGTTTTTTATAAATGGATTACTAAAACCAGTAAATTTATTTGTAAAAAATTTAGATAAACTAGTATTAGCTTCTAATATTAAATTATATAAATTTTCAGAAGAAGTTATTTCATAAAAATTTGTTTTAGAATTTGTTGGATATATATATTCATGTGCTGGTAAAATATCTCTATAAGAATTAGAAGTTACATCTAAATGTCTTAAACTATCAATTATAAAAAATTTATCATTTAATAAAATTATATTGCTATGCTTACCCATTAATTCTACTATTAAATATTTTATTGTTAAATCATTTAATTCATTATAGCCTTCTAGTTTTATTGTTATAATTCTTTCTAAATCTGGAGTAGAATATATTTCTTTTATTTTATAACCATTAATATGCTTTCTAAGTAACATACAAAAATTAGGTGCATTTAATGGATTTGCTTTTGAATTAGTAGTTAAATGTATTCTATATAAATTAGAATCTATACAAATATTTAAAGCATAATTCTTACCACCAGCATATATTCCTAAAATTATCTCATTTTTATTTGGTTCAAATATTTTATTAATCTTACCGTCTATCAATACAGTTTGTAATTCATATGAAACTGCTTTTGTAACTATTCCGTCAAATGCCATAAAACCTCCAGACCGAGCTGTAAAGCTCAAATATTTAATTTAAAATTGCAAAAATATTCTAAAATCTTTGTAATCCTTTGTTATTATAATACAAAGAGTAAAATATATCAACAAATTAAAAATATAAAATAAGCTTTAAAAGTATTGACATTATGCAATTTTTTGACTTATAATTGGGCCAGATACAACTAACAGGGGGTCACAATATACTTATGAAATATAGCAATATGTTTTATCCTTTTGATACAAAATACGAATTATTGCAGGATGAAGAACTAATTATAAAAATAAAAGACGGAGATAAAAATGCTTTAAATTACCTAATGGAAAAATATAAAGAACTTGTAAATATGAAAGTAAGCAAATACTATATAGTAGGAGCTGAAAAGGAAGATATATTTCAAGAAGGAATGATTGGGTTATATAAGGCAATAAAAAGCTACTCTGAAGATAAAAACACATCATTTAAATCTTTTGCTAATATGTGTATAGAACGTCAATTAATTACTGCAATAAAAACTTCAAATAGGCAAAAACATATGCCACTTAATTCATATTTATCATTAAATACATCAGCATATGATGATGAAGATAATACAGAATTATTAGATGTATTTAATAACAATTCTGTTGAAGATCCATTGGATACAATAACTAAAAAAGAATATTATAAAACTGTAGAAAATGTAATAGATAAATCTTTAAGCGATTTTGAAAAACAAGTATTAGCGAGATTTATGAAGGGTGAAAGCTATATAGATATAGCAAATAAATTAGAGGCACCAGTAAAATCTATAGATAACGCAATACAAAGAATACGAAAAAAAGCAATTAAAAATATATTAAAAGAAGATAAATAAATTTTACATAAGGACTATTTGTTTATACAAATAGTTCGAAATGCTTCTATAGCTCAGTAGGTAGAGCACTTCCATGGTAAGGAAGGGGTCGCCAGTTCGATTCTGGCTGGAAGCTCCAAAATATATTTAACATATATAATAAGTGTTAATTTTAACAAGGTATACTTTAATAAAAATCTTTTATCATGTTAAGCTTTATATAATATTGAGAAATAATTTAATATAATTAGAAGATTTAATAAAGTTATTTTAAAGTAAACTTTTAATTAATGATTACTGAGAGAAAAGCAAACCAAAATATATTTTTTTGATAAAAAGGACAACTATGATAAAGTTTCAATGTACTAAGAAAATTAAAAAAGGGGAAGAACTATGAAGAAAAAATATATACTAATAATATTATTTCTAATATTATTAGTTGTAGTAATAATTATAATTGATAATAAAAAAAATAATATTATTTATACAAATGATGTTATTGTAGTAGATCAAAACAATATTACAACCAATAATATAGTTAATAATATAAAATATGTTGAAATAAAATTAGAAGATAAGCAGAAATCAGAAGAATTAACGTATACCAAATCTGTAAGAATAAATGATTCAAAAATAATAGAGAATTTAAAAAAAATTATAAATAGTGGAACAGAACAAGTAAAAGAAAATACTGAATGGCCAGACATTTCTCCATTTATTACTTTATTTGCAGAAAATGGCGAAGAATATGAAATTTCAACATATGATGGTGATACTGATAATGAAATATTAATTAGTAAGTATACTAATTCAGAAAATTTTGATTGGAAAAAAATATATTCAGTAAAAGAACCATTAGGAGAATATATAACAAAGTTATATAATGAATATAAGGATACTAGTTTAATAGAAGATGCAAAAGAAAATTTTCAAATAAAATTAGAAAAATATTTACATTTATATGCACTAAGAGAAGCAGGATATCCACTATTATATTGTAAGGATGATACAGAAACTTATGGATTACAATTATATGATAGTTATGAAGAAATGGAAAAAGATATTATTGAATCTAATGAAAATATAGAAATTGACAATCAAAAAGAACTTTTATACAAGACTAGCATACCTTTTTCAGAATATCAAAAAGAAATGTTAAAGTATGTTTCAAATGCATTGTTTGAAGATCAATTTACTACATATCAAAAAGATATTAATGGAATGTTATATGTGGTAAATAATGCTGGAGAAAGTGATACTTATGAAATAAAAACATTCAATCAAATTGGAAGAAACCAGTATGAAGCGACTTATAGTTATTATAAAGGAGAAGCAAAACCAATAAATGGTCAATTAGTAGTTTCTTTTGAAAGAAATAATTCTGGTGATTATGTTGTTAGTAAGTGTGAGTTTTAATTTTTTATAGATATATATAAATTTAGAAAGGGGGAACCTTTTTTATTAAAGAAATTTTATTATGAAGAATAAATATTTAATAAGTATAATTGCAATTATTTTGGTTTGTTGTTTAATAGGTATTGCTATAAAACTTATAAATAATAAAACACAAAATGAAGAAGTCATACAATTTTTTGAGGAACAGGTGGGAGTGCAAGTTTTTGTAGATAATTCTTATGAAAATATAAACGAAATTCAAGAAAAATTACAAAATATCGAGTTTGTTAAAAATGTAAGATTAGTTTCTAAAGAAGAAACATTTGAGAAATTAAAGAATTTATTTAACAGTGATCTTTTTAATGATTATTCAAGTGATATTTTTAAAAATGAATTTACTATAACTTTTGATATAGATGATGTGAAAGATTTTGAAAAATTAAAAGATTTAGAAGATAATATAAAAAATTTGGAGGGAATTTATAGTATAGAGTCAGGATCACTTGACGAATTTATTAATGCATACGAAACAAAAGGCATTAAAGGGATAATAGAAATAAAAGATGAATATAAAAAAATAGAAGAACAATTAAAAAAATATAATAATATATAAAATTAAAAGAAGGTGTCCTAAAATAGGACTCCGAAAGGCAAAAAATCCAGCTCGATAAGAGTTGGATTTTTTGATATAAAA
>CALYAJ010000043.1 GCA_944393485.1 uncultured Clostridia bacterium | reverse complement strand
TACATCAACCATCTCTAAAGCTAGATAATTCAATGGATATATACATTAGAAAAATTTTTTCATGTCTTTATCCTGAATAGTGATTAAGATACGAGACAAAAATCTTTATATTGAACACTATCAGATGATTTACATAAATTGACTTTCCGCTGGAAATTTGCTACAATAAAAAAAGTAACATAAAATGGGAAAAGAGTTGATTGCTGTAATCAATAAAAGCAGTGTATCGACTCTAGAAAGGGGAAAAAATGAAAAAAATCAAGCAGAAAATCCGGGAATTTTTCTTAGGAAAGGAGGAATATGATTTCGAAAATCTCGAATCATATTCAAAAGAGGAACTTGAAGAAATTATTACAGATCAGCGCGAAACACTGCGCGCCAAACGTAAGTTTGACATAGTAACAGCTGTTGCCTGCATCGCTATTGTGATTTCAGGTTTCAGCATAATGAGAACAGCGTTTAATCTGAGCGATGAGCTTGACTTAGCGCTGGACTACATCGAAGAGCAACAAAGGGCAATCGATTTAAAAGATTGGTATATCGATTATCTGGAAGAGGCTCTGGGCTCAGCTTATGAGTTCTGGTTCGATGGCAGTCAGGAACCGGAAACAATCTGAAAAAACCCGTAAAAAACGCCTAGTGAGAAACTAGGTGTTTTTCCGATATAAGAATACTAAGGTACTTATGTCCTGTTTTGTTCTTATATAAAAATTAAAAAATATCGAAATTTTGTTTGACAAACAAAATTGCTTATGATAATATAATAAAAAAATTAGGAGAGTGAACGGATTGAAAAAAGATAGAAGCGATTTAAATAAAAGAGAAAAAGCTATATTAAGTTTTATAGAAAAACAAATAGAATTATATCAATATCCACCATCAGTTAGAGAAATTGGAAAAGCTGTTGGTTTAAGTTCTACTGCAACAGTACATGGTTATTTAGCAAAACTAGAAACAAAAGGTTATATAAGAAAAGAATCTCAAAAAGGTAGAACATTAAGATTAGTTCAAGATGACGAAGTTATAAGAAAACCAAAAGATTTATATACTGGTAAAGAAATGGTTGATGTTCCAGTTGTAGGAAAAATTACTGCAGGAGCACCAATATTAGCTGTAGAAAATATAACAGATACATTCCCAATACCATTAGATTTTGTTGGTAATTCACAAAGCTTCATGCTTACTGTTAGAGGAGAAAGTATGATAGAAGCTGGAATATTAGATGGGGATTATATTCTAGTAAAACAACAAAGCACAGCAGAAAATGGTGAAATAGTTGTTGCACTAATAGAGGATGAAGCAACTGTAAAAACATTTTATAAAGAAAAAAATTATATAAGATTACAACCAGAAAACAGTACAATGGCTCCAATCATTGTACCAGATTGTAAAATACTTGGAAAAGTTGCAGGAGTATTTAGAAAATTATAAGAATAAAAAAATAAAAAAAGTTCATAATAGTTTTAGGTGATTATTATGAAACATGTACATGATGAAGAACATGAAAAAGATGGAGTAGGAGAAGATACTAGTAGATATGGAGAGTTTATTCCTACTAGATTTGCGTGGATAAGTTTAAAAGATCAAAAAGAAAATGCTAAAAGGTTACAAAATATAACTAAAAAAGATAAAAAACAAAAAAATGTGGATTTATAAAAATCCACATTTTTCTCTTGAATGACAATATAAATAATGGTACAATATACATGTTGAAAAATGGGGAGGAAAGATTCATGGATAAAAAAAGTAAAGAAATTTATTCAGAACTTGATGCTTATTTAAACTGTATAGATAAATCGAAAAGAGATAAAATACCAGCAGATTTGCTTGAATTAATAAAAAGCAAAAAAGATGACAATTATAATCCGCAATATCCAAAAGGAGCATCTATAGAAAAGATAAAAATAAAAAAAGAAACTGTTGATATGATAAATTTATTAAATTTTAATTATTGGTGTAATAGTGAAAAAGATAGGAAAGATTTATTAGATAAAATTGCCAACAGAAAAAAAGAAGAAAAATTAAAATATTCAGCATTTGATAAAATAAAAAATATTTTTAAGAAAAAGAACTAATAATCAGATATAATTATTAGTTCTTTTTAAATTGGCTTGTATAAAGCTCATAATATTTTCCTTTTTTATTTAATAATTCTTTATGAGTGCCTAATTCTATAATTTTTCCATTTTCAACATATGCAATAAAATCACAATTAACAATAGTAGATAATCTATGTGCAATAATAATTGAAGTAGAGTTTTGTATTAAATTACCTAATGCCTTTTGGACTTTAGATTCTGTTAATAAATCTATATTACTTGTAGCTTCATCCAAAATTAAAATAGGAGGTTTAACAAGAAGTATTCTAGCAATATTAATTAATTGAATTTCACCTTCTGAAAGCATATTTGAATTATTTATAATAGTATCATATCCATTTGGCAATCTTTTAATAAAAGTATCTACATAAGCCAATTCAGCAGCATGAATTACTTCTTCTTTAGTTGCATTTGGATTAGCATAGGCAATATTTTCATATATACTTCCATTAAATAGTTTAGAGTCTTGTAAAACAATACCTATATTTTTTCTTAAAAAATTAATATCAATATTTTTAATATTAATTCCATCTATTAATATTTCACCATTTTGAATTTCATAAAATCTAGAAAGTAAATTAATTATAGTAGTTTTACCAGAACCAGTTTTTCCAACTATTGCAACACTTTTGTTTTTAGGTATATATAAATTAAAATTTTCTATTAGCTTTTTATCTTTTTCATATGAAAAAAATACATTTTTGAATTCAATAATACCGTTTAAATTGGTGATAGGCAATAAACTATTTTTCTTAAACTCAATAGATTCATCATTTTTAATAAATGCCAAAAATCTTTTTGCAGATGAAAAAGCTGTTTGAATTTCAGAAAAAATAGAGCTTATTTCATTAAAAGGTTTTGTAAAAATATTAGTATATAATAGAAAACTAGAAATATTTCCAATAGTTAATAAACCTATTTTTGCAAAAATAATACCAATAATTCCTATTAATACATAAGAAGAATTTGATATAAGACGTGTACTTGGATTTGTAAGTGATGAATAAAATTGGGCCTTATATCCATAGTTATATAATGTATCATTTTTATTTTTAAATTTTTTCTTTATTGTATCTTCATAATTATAATTATCAAGAGTTTGCTTACTTGAAATAATTTCTTCCACATATGAGTTTAAATCAGCTAACATATTTGCTCTTTTATCAAATAATTTTGAAGTGTTTTTTATTATAAATTTAGATATTAAAAACATAAAAATAGATACAATAATAAGTATTAAAGTAATCCAAATATTTAAATTAATCATTATTAAAAGAGCAAGAATAATAGTAGTTATACCAGTAATAATTTTAGAGATATTTTGTATTATGCCATTAGAAATATTCTCTATATCAGTAGAAAATAAATTAATAATATTACCACTTTGTTGTTTTTCAATAGTGCTTAAAGGAAGCAAATCTAATTTCTTATATAATTTTTCTCTTAATGTTTTAGATAAATTACTTGAATATATAGATAATATTAAGTTTAGAAAAACATTTACTAAAAATAATGAAAGAAAAATTATAAATAGTAAAAAGATAGTGTTAATAATACTTATATGACCGATGTTATCCACAATATTTCCTACAATCATGGGATAAATAATTGTAAGAACAGAAGATAATATCGATAATATAGATATTATAAAAATATAAAATTTTGAATATTTAAAATTTAATAATTTACTCATTTATTTCTCCTTGTAAAGAATATATTTCATTATATAAATTGCATCTAGTTAATAGTTCAGTATGTGTTCCAATATCTATAATTTTTCCATTATCAAGAACTACTATTTTATCACAATTTGCAATTGTAGATATTTTTTGAGAAGCAATTAGTCCAGTAATATTATTTTCTTTTAAATAAATAAAAATATTTTTTATTACTTTACTTTCAGTAACTAAGTCTAAAGAACTTGTAATATTATCAAATAATATAATTGAGGGATGACCTATAAAAGCTCTTGCAATATTAAGTCTTTGTCTTTGCCCACCTGATAAATTAGAAGCATTATTTTTTAATATATATTTAAGTTTTTCAGAATGTTTTAAAACAAATTCACTTGCTTCTGAAAGTTCTAAAGCTTTTAAAATATCTTCATTATTATTTGTTCGATTTAAAGAAATATTTTCAAAAATTGTATCTGTAATAAATTGTGGATGTTCATTTATCAAGTATATATTATCTTTTAAAAATGTATTTTTATATTTATTAATATTTTCTTCAAAAATATCTATGGTTCCAGATGTTGTATCTAAAGTATGATTTAATAAGTTAAAAATTGTAGTTTTACCAGAAGCTGTTAAACCAATAAAACCAACAATATCACCTTTATTAATTTCTAAAGAAATATTTTCTAAAAATTTGTTATTAGTATATGAAAAATATACATTATTCATCTTTATTGCTATCTTGCTATCATTAAAATTATCTAAAGTGCCATTATTTGTTTCAGATTGTAAATTAAATATCTCCATAATTCTTTTACTAGAAGAAAAGCATTTTGTATAAATAGTGACCAAATTAGAAAGTACTACAACAGCAAGTAACATTTCTGATATATAATTTATGATTGCAATAATTTCACCTTTACTTATTAATTCAGAATAAAATAAAGAATCACTAATATTCAAAACAAATAATATTGTTATATTTAATAAAAATATAGAGATAGGATTTAATAAATTAGAGCAAATATTAGCTAATTTATTAAATTTGTTATTTGAAATATTTATTTTTTCAAATTTTTTATATTCTTTATTTTGAGATACAAAACTTCTTATTAATTTTATATTTGTTAAATTTTCTTTTATTTTTAAAGTTATTTTGTCTAGGTAATAATTTGCTTTAGAATATAGGTGACTTGCAACTTTTACAATAATAAAAATAATTAAAAATAAAATAATACTTGAAGCAAGAACTATAGAAGCGAGTTTATAGTTAATTAAAAATATCATTATAATTGATCCAATAAAAATAAATGGAATTCTAATTACAAGTCTAATAAACATTGCTACACCTGTTTCCAAATTAGTAACATCATTTATAAGTCTATTAACTATTGCAGAAGTTCCAAAATATTTTAATTTAGATGCAGGTAATGAATGGATATGGTCAAATAAAGATTTTCTTAAATCTTTACTATAACCTTGTGAAGTTTTAGCAGCAATATATTGTGCAATACCTGCAAAAGTAAAACCAATAATAACTAAAACTAAAAGAAAAAACAGATAATACACTAATTGTGTATTAGAAAATTCATTATAATTATCTATTAAATATGCCATAATAATTGGCAATGTAATTTCAATAATTGCTTCTAATAGTTTAAAAATTGGACCAAAAACTAAATTCTTTTTATATTTTTTTAAATAAGTAAATAAATTTTTCATTTTTTCATCCTTTTTAAGTATATTTTTACATATTGATATTATATCTTAAAGAAATAAAAAAATGTAGAAAAAGTGATAAATAAAATAAAATTTATTGAAGATAAGGCTTAAAAATGTTATAATTTTAGGCAGGTGATTAATATGAATAAAAAGAAAATTTTTGCATGTGTAATTTTAATTTTATTGGTTATTCAAAGTATATTGCCAATAATTGCAAATGCAGCAGAAACTCCAATAAATTTGGAATTAACAAGAGATCAAAATATAATAAATGTTGTGGCTACATCAGATACTAATATTACTAAAGTATCATATGTACATAATGACGTAGATCCTAATTATTTTCAAGAAGATCATGAGGATATAATAGAGCTTAATATAACTCCAAGCACAAGAGTAACAGCTACAATTCAAATGGACGGATATGGAACATATAGTGTTTATGCAGAAGATATAAATGGAAATGGAGTTTTAAGTAAGCTAACAGTAAATGATCCAGCAGGAAGACCTGTTATAACTGTGGAGCAGGATAAAACTAATCCACTAAAATTAAATATATTAGTTACAGCGTCAGATTCTCCAATAGTAGAACTAAAAATAGCAAAAAAATCTTCTATGGACGAAAAAATAGATTTTACTCAAGAAAATGTGGGTGAGAAAATAGATATAGTAAGTAGTCAAAATGTACAAACTACATATACTTTATCAGAGGAAGGAATCTATGCAATTTATGCAATAACAGAGAGTGGTTCATCTACAACCTTAACTACAGCTATTGCCGAATCATCTCCTTTAACCTTAGGCATAGAACAAATTGGTGAATTAAAGGTTAATATAAAAGCTACAAGTAGAATGAGTAATATAAAAGTTATAAAATATGCGAAAGCTGGAGAAGTAGCAAATTTAGATGATTTTGCTTCAAAGGGAACAGAGATTCCATTTCAAGGTACAACAGAAGTTGATATGGATTATACAATGCCAGCTGAGGGAACTTATTGGTTCTATATAGAAGATGAAATAGGATATAGAAGAATGACTCAACTAACAGTAATACCAAGTGAAGAAAATTTGATGTGGATTGATATTTCTCAAGATGATAATAATTCAAAATTATTACATATAACAGCGGGAAGCCAGATGTCTAATATAGTAGAAATGAAATATATTATTGGAACAGGAGTAGTACTAGATGATGTAAAAAATAATGGTGAAGTATTAAATATAACTCCAGGAAAAGAAGTTACAGCAGATTTAACTGTAGAGCATAATTGTACTGTAAATATATATATAATGGACGAAAATGGATTTGGATATTTCTATTCTAAGCAAATTATAGGAATAGATGATTTATCAGATAAAATACCACCAGAAATAAGCCTTTCACAAGACGAATCAAATCCAAGAAAAGTTAATGTAACTGTTGATGATGAATCATATATTAGAATGATTAAATATGCAGAAGGCAGTCAAGATGTTTCATATTTTGCAAATAATGGAATACAAATTGGACAAGGTAGTTTAGGAACATCTATAGATACATCATTTGAGGTAGATAAAACCGGAATATATACAGTTTATGCAGTAGATAATGAAGGAAATGAAGCAGTAAAAGAAATAAATATTACTTCTTTAGAAGAGGTAGAAGAGGATACAACTCCACCAGTAATAGAAACAACTATTAATACTCCAGTAGGAAATAGAGTAAAAATAGATGTGCTTATTAGAGATGAATCTTCACTAGAAATTGTAAAGATTGCAACAGGAAGCCAAGTAGCAAGTTATTTTGAAGATAATGGACAAGTTTTAGATTTAGATGAACTTTCAGGTGTTTCAACAGGAAGTTTTGAAGTTTCTGAAAATGGTCAATATACAATATTTGCACAAGATGTTTATGGAAATATAACAGTAAGGGTAATTACAGTAGATTCAATAGAAGAACCAGAAATTGATGAAACAGCACCAGGAATTGGATTCCAAAAAGAGCTTGAAGGAGATAGAGTGAAAATTAATTTGACTATTTCAGATAATGACTCTGGAGTTTATGAAGTTAAAGTAGCAGAAGGAAAACAAACTGTAGAATACTTTAGAGATAATGGAGAAATTATTGAGATAGAAAAAGGACAAAATATTGATACATATTTTTATGTTACAGAAAATGGAACATATACTGTATATGCTAGAGATAGTTATGGAAATGAAACAGTACAAGTAATAGAAGTAACAGAGATAGAAGAAGATACAAATACAAACACAAATACGAATACAAATACAAATACCAACACAAATACCAACACAAATACCAACACCAATACCAATACCAATACAAATACTAATACAAACACGAATACAAATACAAATACTAATACCAACACCAATACAAATACAAACACAAATACCAACACAAATACGAATACCAATACCAATACAAACACAAATACAAATACTAACACTAACACTAACACAAATACGAATACGAATACCAACACAAATACAAATACCAATACTAATACTAATACTAATCCAGATAATGAGGTTATAGATAACAATACTGTAGATAATAATACTACAGATAACAATGTAGTAGATAACAATACTGTAGATAATAATACTACAGATAACAACGTAGCAGATAATAATACAATAGATAATTCAGCAGACAACAATGTTATAGAGAATAACTCATCAAATGGTAATAATGATTCAGAAAATAACGATAATAGTGATGGTACTATAAGTGGAGGAAAATATCCATATACAGGTATTGGAAAGACAATTGTAATAGGTACTATAGCTTTATTATTTGGTGTATCAGGAATATCTTATATTAAATATAGAAAATTAAAATAATAAATTAATATAAAGAAGCTCTTACTATAATAAAAGTAAAGAGCTTCTTTTAGGATTAAAGATTTTATTATAAAAAGAAATTATAAAAGTAGACTTTTTATATATAATAATATAAAATATGTAAAGATTTAAAAAATGAACTTTAAGGACCGTCCCTAAAGTTCAAAAGGAGGCAAAAACATGAAGGCTCTAGTAACAGGAGCATCATCAGGAATAGGAAAAGATATAGCAATTGAGCTTAGCCAAAGAGGATATGAGCTTATATTAGTTGCGAGAAATAAAGAAAAATTAGAAGAGGTAGCAAAAAGTCTAAAAACTAAAAATAAAATTATTTTAAAAGATCTTTCAGTACCACAAAATTGTATAGATTTATATAATGAAACAAAAGATGAAAATATAGATATACTTGTAAATGATGCTGGATTTGGAACACATGGAAATTTTGTTGAGACTGATTTAGATAAGGAAATAAATATGATAAATACAAATATAACTGCATTACACATTTTGACAAAATTGTTTTTGCAAGATATGGTAAAAAAAGATTATGGACATATATTAAATGTAGCTTCAATGGCAGCTTTTGCACCAGGTCCATTAATGAGTGCATATTATGCTAGTAAAGCATATGTTTATAGACTTTCACAAGGAATAAAAATCGAATTAAAGAAGAAAAAATCAAAAGTTAAAATTTCTGTATTATGCCCAGGTCCTGTTAGAACAAATTTTAATAATGTAGCAGATGTTAAATTTTCTGCACCTTCACTTTCTAGTGAATATGTTGCAAAATATGCAGTTAAAAAAATGTTAAAAAATAAATTTACAATCGTTCCAGGAACACTAATGAAAATTTCAAGATTTTTTGAAAAAATATTACCACATAATTTTATAGGTGAAGTATCATATATAGTAAATTTTAAAAAAGATAGGAGATAATAATGAAATTAATGTTTGCATCAGATATTCATGGTGATGAATATTATTGTAAAAAACTAAAAAAATTATTTAAAGAAGAAAATGCAGAGAAACTGATATTATTAGGAGATTTATTATATAATAAATCAAGAATGGTTATAGGAAGAAATGCTGAAAGACAAAGAGTTGCCGGTATTTTAAATGATTTAAGTGAAGATATAATATGTGTTAAAGGTAATTGTGATACAGATATGGATCAAGATTTATTATATTTTCCAATGTTAAAGGAATATCAAAAAATAAATGTAGATGGTTACCAATTTTTTATTACACATGGTCATATTTATAATAGATATCATCTACCAGCATCAGATAGAAAAATAATATTAATACATGGGCATACACATATTCCTTATATAGAAAATACAAGTGAATATTTATATTTAAATCCAGGTTCGATTTCAGATCCTAGAGATGGCACACCACATACCTATATGATATATGAAAACAAAGAATTTACTATTAAAGATATTGATGGAAATAAAATTAATAGGATTAGTTTAGATGAAAGTTATTAATTATAATGGACACAATATAGAATATCATATAGAGTATAAAAGAATAAAAAATTTATATATTCAAATAAAAGATCATGAAGTAATTGTAAAAGCACCTAAATTTTTAAGAGAAAATTATATTGATGAATTTGTAAATAAAAAAGCAAAGTGGATTTATACTAAATTAAATGAAGAAAGACAAGTTCAAGAGGAAAGAGAATACACAGAAGAAGATTATATAAATTTAGAAAAAAAATTAAATATAATATGTAAAGATTTAATTACAGAAACAAAATTAGTACCAAATAAAATTAGAATTAGGAATATAAAATATGCATGGGGAACATGCTCAGCAAATAAAAATATAACAATTAATTTAAAATTAGTAGATAAAACAGATGAGGAAATTAAATATGTTGTATTACACGAATTATGTCATTTAAAATATATGAATCATTCTAATAGATTTTGGAATTTGGTAGAAAAATATATGCCAAATTATAAAGAAATAAGGAAAAAATTAAAACACAATAGATAAACAAGGAGATGTAGAAATGATTAGTTCAAAAGACGGAATTATAGGATTTGCAATAGGTGATGCAATGGGAGTACCTATTGAATTTACTTCAAGAGAAAAATTAATGAGAAATCCAGTTACAACTATGTTAGGAAATATGAGTCATAATGTACCAAAAGGTACATGGTCAGATGATACATCTTTAACATTAGCTACTATGGATTCTATAATTCAAAATAAAGGTAATATTGTTACAAACGATATGGCAGATAGATTTATAGAATGGATGGAAAAAGGAAAATATACTCCAAATGGAAAGCTTGTAGATATAGACAGGACAACATTAAGAGCTCTAGGTAAATACAAGACAACTAGAAGAAGTGCAATAAACTGTGGTGGAACAGGAAACGTAGATAATACAAATGCTTCACTTATGAGGATGCTTCCAATTGTATATTATGCATATTTAAATTGGTTGGAGCAAGATCAAATTTTAGAATTAGTTGCAAAAGTATCATCAATTACACATGCAAATGAGATTGTAATTATGGGATGCTATATGTATGTAAATTATGCTTTAGAATTACTAGAAACTAATAATAGAAAAAAAGCATATTCAAAAATACAAAATTTAAATTATTCAATGTTTTCTATGCAAACAATTAGAGAATATACAAGGATATTGGATAGAGAAATATTTAATTATAGTATTGATGAAATAAAATCCTCTAGTAATATTGTAGACACATTAGAAGCAGTTTTGTGGGTATTAATGAATACAGATAATTATAATCAAGCTATAATAGGAGCTATTAATTTAGGTAGTGATACAGATACAATTGCGGCATGTACTGGCGGATTAGCAGGAATTGTATATGGAATAAAAGATATTAATTCTGATTGGAAAATAGATTTAAGAAAATATACTAAGATAGAAGAATTATGTGAGGAATTTGATGAAACTTTATATACTATAAATGGTAAAACATCAAAAATGATAATAAATAAAAATAATATTCTAAGAAGAATAGAAATAGTAAGTAGTGATATTACTAAAATCCCTGCAGATGCTTTAATATGTGCAAATACTTCTAATAAATTAGGAAGAGGGGGAGAAGGCCCAATTTTTTCTATGGCAGGAGTAGAACTTGAAAATAAATGTAAAGAATTAGAAGAATGTCCAACAGGAGATGTAAAAATAACAAGAGCATATAATATAAATACAAAATATATTATTCATACAGTAGTACCTAAATGGTATGATGAAACAATTAACAATCAAGAAGAACTATTAAAAGAATGTTATAAAAATATTTTTAGAATTTCAGAAGATTTTGATATTTCTAGTTTAGCTATACCAACACTAGGAATAGGACCATGTAGCTGTCCTGCAGAAATTGCAATAAAAACAGAAATAGAAGAAATTATAAATAATTTTTATAGAAATAGTAATTTAGAAAAAATATACATAGTTGCAAATGATTTAAGAATTCAAAGAGCATATGTTGAATACTTAAATAAGATATTAGATTAGAAAATATCCTATAATCTAGAAAAAGATTATGGGATATTAATATAATAGTTCACCAAATTTTCCTATTATACAAATAAATTTCACACAAAATTAATGTGCAATTTTGGCAAGCGAACATTTCTTAGCTGTGCGAAGCAAAGCAAGCTACAGCTAAGTTATACTATGAAAAGTGAGGGCATGTAAATTGTTTAAAAGAGCATAAAACTTTAATCATGCCCATTTTGTTCTTAATATTAATAGAGTTAATTTAAACAATATTGCAAATATAGTGATATATTATTTAAAACATCAGTATTTTCAAAATAATATGAATGTCTAATATTATCTAAAACAATAGTATCATATACTTCTTTAAAATAAGAAGCTAAATTAAGTGAAAACTCATAATTAATTACCTCATCTGAATAAGAAGTAATAATTAAAGGTGCAACATTTACATTTTGTGCATAAACATCAGATGTAAATTTATATCTAGCAAGTAATTTTAATGGTCCATAAAATATATTAATATTATAATTATACAAACTTAATGCATTATCATATGGAGCAAGTAATATTAAACCATTAACATCTTTCTGTGATGCAAGATAAGTTGCAGGTCCAGTTCCAATACTGTATCCAAATATAACTATATTATTTTTATCTACAAAATCTAAATTATATGCATAATCATATATATTTAGTGCTGCCTCAAATAAAGATTTTTCACTTGGATTACCTGAACTAAATCCATAACCTGGATAATCAACATATAATACATTATAATTCTCAAAATAATTAAAAATATTATTATTATAAAAATTGTAAAAAGTGCTAGAAGCATTCTGAGAATTTCCCCCAAAATATATTAATAAGGGAGCAGGATTTTTTTCGGTATTATATTTTAACCAACCATTTAATTTGTTTTCTCCATTTATTGTTATTTCTTCAAAACCATCAGTTCCTTTTAAGAAGGTATAACATAAATCATCATGTTTCGGATAGAAAAATACATATGGTTGTAATATATATATAATAGCCGAAATTATAAGGAATAATAATAAAGTTACAAATAAAATTGCTAGCAAAATTTTTAATATAATTTTTTTCATTTAATCACCTTTTAATATTTAACAATATCATTATAAGTTTCTATAGCATAACTATCTGTCATACCAGAAATATATGTGATAATTGCTTTAGAATAATCAGATTTTTTATTCATATCGTATAATATTTTATTTTTTAAATTCGTTCTATCAGTTTCAATATTCCAGTAACAAGAAATCCATTTTATAAAGCTATCCATAACTTTAGGATAAAAAGATTTAGCTTCTTCTAATTTTTGAAGAGTATTCATTCCATCAAATGTATCATTTAAAGTGTTAAATATTTCGGTTAATATTAGCTCAAAATATCTTTCTGAAGGTTTCATACATTTATGAAGATAAATATATTTATAATTAAATTCTTTTAGTAATTTTACTTTTTCAAATGTTTTTTCAGAAAAACTTAATCCTTCTTCAGGAGAAGAATTTGAACATAAATCATAAATTAAATCTCCAATAATATTTGTGTTATTAATATTTTCTAATTTAGAAATACCTAATAAATCATATAATTTATCTAAATTTTTATCTAAAATTCCCATAGAAATAGCATCTTCTATATCTCTACCGATATATGAAATTTTATCAGATACTTTAACTACACATCCTTCCCATGTATATGGTGCAAATTGATTTGGATATAAGTATTCATTTTCTAAATTGATATATTCTGTTCTTGGTTTAATTGAAGATTCATCAATTTCTCCACAATGTGAAATAATACCATCTCTTACTGCATATGTTAAATTTAAATTTTTTTCTTCATTATTAACATTTGTTAGTAGTTCAATATTATCAACAAAGTCAAGACCATTTCTTTCATGCCAAAAACGATCTAAACCTTCATTAATTGCAATTTTATTTAATATTGTTTCACCTTTATGGCCAAAAGGACTGTGTCCAATATCATGTGCTATAGATATTGCACGAGTAAGTGTAGTATTAAGACCAAGAGATTTGGCTATAGTGTAACTTGTAGCATCAACATTATTTACATGTTCAATTCTAGTACATATATGATCATTTTTAGGTAAAAAGAAAACTTGAGTTTTATGTTTTAATCTTCTATAAGCATTACTATAAAGAATTCTATCATAATCTCTTTCAAATTCAGAACGAACATCATTTGTTTTTTTATATAATTCTTCTTCTCTTGCTATCATTTTTTCCCAGTTAGGATTTGAGGGAGTAGCAGAGACTTCTAAAAATTTTTCTTCCATATATAAACCTCCTATCACTATATAAATAAATGGTTACGTCGATTTTTGAACTTTAGGGACGGTCCTTAAAGTTCAAAAATTATGTAAAATTCTAAATATTGATAAAAAAATTTTAACATAATGAAAATAAAAAAGCAAAAGAACCTAGATAAATTATTGGTATACTTATAAGTTAATTTTAGTTATTGTATATGTATTTAAATAACTAAAAACAGTAATGACGAATAAAAAAGTTTAAAGTAAAAAACATAGCAAAAAGAAGGAAAAAAGCTATGTTTTTTCTTATGAA
>CALYAJ010000042.1 GCA_944393485.1 uncultured Clostridia bacterium | reverse complement strand
TTTTATATCAAAAAATCCAACTCTTATCGAGCTGGATTTTTTGCCTTTCGGAGTCCTATTTTAGGACACCTTCTTCTGCTATTTGAGCGGAGTTGCTTATATATAATTACATATTTGGTGAATATATAATTAATAATTTGTGAATTTTTTGTAAAAAATAAAAATATGTATTGACTTGGAGTTAACTCCAAAAGATAGAATTTAGACAAATAAATTAGAAGGAGGATAAAAAAATGAGTAAAAAAACTATAGCTTTAATAGTTGTTATCATTTTATTAGTGGTAATTGGTGCTGTAATTTATTTTACAAGCCAAAATTCAAATCAAACTGAAGGAAATAATAATCAAGAAACTTTAGCAGATCAAACAGAGGAAAATAATCAAGTAGCAAATGATGTAGTTGCAGAAGATAATAATACTGCAGAAAATACTGAAACAGGAAGTGGTAAAACATTAGTTGTATACTTTTCTGCACAAGGACATACAGAGTCAGTAGCACAAAAGATT
This sequence comes from uncultured Clostridia bacterium, assembly GCA_944393485.1. Classification (GTDB taxonomy): domain Bacteria; phylum Bacillota; class Clostridia; order TANB77; family CAG-508; genus Merdicola. The sequence continues at coordinate 13,972 of CALYAJ010000042.1, read as the reverse complement.
GCAAATAATTTAGGAGCAGATATTTTTAAACTTGTTCCTACACAAGAATACACATCAGCAGATTTAGATTGGACAGATAGTAATTCAAGAGTAACTCAAGAATATGAAGATGAATCATTAAGAAATATTGCACTTAATTCTACAACAGTAGAAAATTGGGATAGTTATGATACTGTTTTAATTGGTTATCCAATTTGGTGGGGAATTGTAGCATGGCCAGTAGATACATTTGTTAAAGTAAATGACTTTACAGGAAAAACTGTAATACCATTCTGTACATCATCTTCATCAGGTTTAGGACAAAGTGGAGATTTATTAGCACAAGAAGCTGGTACTGGAACATGGCTAGAAGGACATCGTTTTAGTTCTAATCCATCAGATTCTGATATTGATGCTTGGACAGCTACTATACAATAATTATTGATAAAAAATATGTACAAACGTGCTAATTGTAGTTAGCAACAATTAGCACAAAATATACATCCCCTTTTATTATTGGGTATACGCCCAAATATTTATAGGAATTGTTCTAATAGAGATAGAATAATTCCTATTTCTAAAATAAATACATTTAAAGAGGTGAGATATGAAGAAAGGATTAAAAAAAGGTTTAATAGCTTTATTAATAATAATTATTTTAATAGCAATTATATTATTTTTTATTTTTAGTAATAATACAGAAGTTTCAGATACAAATATAACAGAAAATATAGCTGTAGCTAATGTAATTAATGAAATTAATCCATTAGTTGTAGAGACAACAGAGCCACAAGTTGATGAAGCTTGGGTGTGGCAACATGACTCATTAGAAAATCATAACATTAATGCATCAGCTATCCAAAATGTACATAATACAATTGATTCATATCCAATAAATGCAGAAGTTATTGTAAAAGATGGAGTTATCGTAGACGAATATTACAAAGATGGATATGATCAAAATAGTGTATTTACTTTACAATCAACATCTAAAAGTGTTACATCTGCATTAATAGGAATTGCAATAGATAAAGGATATATAGAAAGTGTAAATGTTCCAATTTCTACATACTTTCCACAAATATTAGATTCTGGAAGTGAATATAAAAGTCAAATCACTATTTGGAATTTACTTATACATACAACTGGATTAGATGTAAGCGATACTGCAAACTGGGATGAATGGCTTGCATCAGATAATTGGGTTGATTATGTTTTAGAAAGACCTGCTACATCAAGACCAGGAACTGTATTTAGTTATTTTACAGGTAATACTCATTTATTATCAGCGATTTTGCAACAAGCAACAGGAATGACAGCATTAGACTTTGGAAAGCAATATTTGTTTGGTCCACTTGATATGGATAGTGTTGAATGTACTACAGATCCACAAGGAATTTCAGACGGTGGAAATGGATTTGCAATGAATATATATGATATGGCAAAACTAGGAGAATTATATTTAAATAAAGGAGTTTGGAATGGAGAACAAATAATTTCATCACAATGGATTGAAGATTCTACAACACTTCAATTTGATAGATCATCAGGATCAGCTGATTATGGATATCAATGGTGGGTAAGAACTTTTGGTGATAATGCTTATCCTGCATTTTTTGCACAAGGACATTATGGTCAATATATTTTTGTAGTTCCAGATTTAGATTTAGTAGTTGCTATTACAAGCCATTATGAAGGAAGTACGAGTATTTATTGGCAAATTATGAATAATATTGTAAATGCATGCGGATAATTTATATTATAAATTATTTTTGATGTGATAAATTAATAAATAATGTAAGAACTATAAAATTAATTTAAAACTTTTAATAAAAACGCTTGACTTGGAGCTAACTCTAAAGAATATAATTGTTTTGTTAAAAGACATATTAAATTATTTTAAGATTAATTTTGATATGAAAGGAGAAATGTATTATGGAAAAACAAACAGCTGGAAGAGATAGTTTAGGAAATTTTGCTCCTAAATTTGCAGAATTAAATGATGATGTATTATTTGGAGAAGTATGGTCAAGAGAGGATAAATTATCATTAAGAGATAGATCCTTAGTTACAATTTGTGTATTTATGGGAAAAGGAATGGTAGATAATTCTTTAAAATATCACTTAATGAATGCGAAAAAGAATGGAATTACAAAAGAGGAAATGGCTGAAATTATAACACATGCAGCATTTTACGCTGGATGGCCTAATGCTTGGGCTGTGTTTAATTTAGCAAAAGAAGTTTATGCAGATGAGGATACAAAAGAACAACATGGAGGAATGTTTGGTATGGGAGAACCAAATACAGCATTTGCACAATACTTTATAGGTAACTCTTATTTAAAACCATTAACAAAACCGGGTTCATCTGTAGTATCAATAGCAAATGTAACATTTGAACCAAAATGTAGAAACAATTGGCATATACATCATGCTACAAAAGGCGGAGGACAAATATTAGTATGTGTAGAAGGAGAAGGTTGGTACCAAGAAGAAGGAAAAGAAGCACAAAAATTAAGACCAGGAGATGTAGTAACAATACCAGCAAATGTAAAACATTGGCATGGAGCTTCTGCAAACAGTTGGTTTAGCCATCTTGCAGTAGAAGTACCAGGAGAAGATACAAGCAATGAATGGCTAGAGCCAGTAAGTGATGAACACTATAATGAACTTTAGGGACGGTCCTTAAAGTTCAAAAATTGCTATAATTATGAATAAATAGTATGTTTTAGAGATTATAGTCTGTGATTTGTATTTAAATAGATTTAAAAGGAAGTAATTATAATTGATAATTACTTCCTCAGTCTGTTGACAAAGTAAAAAAAAATTACTAAACAGACTTTCCTTTTTTAAAATTTTAAGTTAAAATATATATGTCCAATCATTACCAATAAATGGACAAAAAATGTAGGTTTTTCTTTGAAATTCCTGCATTTTTTCTTGTTTAATGATATAATTTAGTTGGTGATGATTGGAGATGATGTAAATGCTAACTAAAAAAGAAAATATTCAAACTCAAATGATATTGTATACATTAGAAGATTTAGTTCCGGAAGATAGTTTGTATCGAAAAATTGATAAATATATTGATTTTAATTTCATATATGATGAGGTCAAAGATTTGTATTGTGTAAATAATGGAAGACCTTGTATTGATCCAGTTGTTCTATTCAAATTAGTTTTTATCCAAGCTTTAGATGGTTTAAAATCAATGAGAAAAACTTGTGAAAAAATAAAAGTAGATGCTGAATATAGATGGTTTTTAAAAATTCCATTCGGAGAAAGTACACCACATTATTCAACATTTAGCCAAAATTATATAAGAAGATTTAAAGATTCAGATGTATTTGAAAAAATATTCGTAAATATTGTAGAACAAGCAATAAAGTACAAATTAGTAAAAGGAGATACTTTTTTTACAGATTCTACACATAAAAAAGCAAATGCAAATAAAAATAAATTCCATGAAGAAATACAATACACAGTAAAAAAACGAAGAGAATGGCTAGAAGAAGAAATAAATGAAGAAAGAAGAAAACAAGGAAAGAAAGAATTTAAATATAAAGACGAGGAAGAAGAAAAGAAGGTAAAAATAAGTGATACGGATGAAGAAAGTGGATATTATCACAGGGAAAACAAGGAAAAAGGATTTATGTATTTAGACCATAGGACAGTTGATTCAAAATGCAATATCATAGTTGATTGTTACATTACAAAAGGAAATGTACATGATGCAACACCGTTCATAGAAAGAGCAGAATATATAAAAAATAAATTTGGATTTCAAGCAAAAAGATGGGCATTAGATTCTGGATATGATACGTTAGATATAAAGAAGTATTTACATGATAATAAAATATTTGGAGTAATAGGATACAGAAGATATCAAAAAGGAGAAACACAAATAAGTAAAAGGAGATTTGAATATAAAAAAGAAATAGATAGTTACATCTGTCCAGAAACAGGAATAATATTAGCATATAAAGGAAGAATAGATAGACAAGGATATAAAATATATTCAGAAAAAGAGAATTGTAAAAATTGCCCAGAAATAAAAAGATGTTGTAAAAAACAGGGATATAGAATAATAAGAAGACATATAAAAGAAGAATTAAATGAAGAATTTAGAAATAATCGAATATCAAAAGAAGGAAAAGAATTATACAAGTTAAGGAAAGAAAAAATAGAAAGAAGTTTTGCAGATAGTAAGCAAAATCATGGATACAGATATGCTATGTATAAAGGAGTTAAAAAAAATCAAAACTATACATGGCTGATTTGTGCTGCTCAAAATATGAAAAATATAGTTACAAAGATAACCAAAGGGTCTAAAGATAATAACGGAAATAAAGAAGATTTATCAAATTTAATAATAAAAATAAAAATTTTACTAATCTCACAAAAAATATTTAAAAAAATAACAAACCTTAGATTTTTTTCTAAGGTTTGTCAATACTCTGAGGAAGTAATTATAATTGATAATTACTTCCTTTTGTGGTTAAGCAGATTTTTTAGTTTATATTCAAATAAATTAATTATTAGCCAGCTAATGAAATATTTTATAGTAAAAAAATATATTTTATGATATACTATTATTACAAGGTAGGAGAGTGATGAAAATGATGTACCCATTTTGTAAATATTCTGATGGAACAGAAGTAGTATTTTCAGATATTAAAAAGAATGATAATGATGAAGAAATCTTATATATTCATTTTGAAAGACCTACAGAAAACGGATTTGATAGTGTAAGGTTTGAACTTCCAAGTTATAATATAGTATATATAGATGGAAATTATACAAATGATGAAATAGAAATGTTTAAAAAAATTGTAGAAAAAGGTGCTCCTTACTTTTATAAATGGTCAAGAGAAGGAGGAATAAAAATTGCCTAGTATATTTGAAATATTTGGCTATAAAATATATTTTTGGTCAAATGAAAATAATGAACCAATACATGTTCACATATCTAAAGGAATTCCTTCAAAAAATGCTACAAAAGTATGGCTTACTCAAAGTGGAGGATGCATTTTAGCTAATAATAATAGTAGAGTAAAAAATAATGATTTGAACAACTTGCTTGATGCAATTACATCTAATTATTTTTTTATTATAGCAGAATGGAAAAAGTTTAACTGTACTGATGAAGTAAAATTCTATTGTTAAAAGGAAGTAATTATAATTGATAATTACTTCCTTTTGTGTTAATATGATTGTGAATAAATATATTACTAATGATTAATAAAAGGAGTGAAATATATGAAAAGGGGATTAAAAATATTTTTAATAATAATAGGATTAATAATTGTAATGGGCTTGGCTTTTTTTGCAGTTGATTATTTTAGAGTGCAAAAACAAGAAGAGCCCATATTTTGTTTTAAAACAACTACTTATAGAGATGGAGGGACACAAGAATATTTAGGTCTTGGATATAAAATTATAGATTTTAATACTTCAAATGGATATGATGAAATTAAAATTGGAACATGGTTTATGAACTATAAAGATTTTCAAAATGAGATGAATTCACAATCAACAATTAATGCGATAATTGTAAATGTAAATGACAATTCATTAGGAGTAGTACGTAAAGATAATCTAAATGAAATAATGATTATAGCCATTCCTGATGAAGATGAGAATGAATACAAGGAAAATGAAGAAATATTAATTTATTTTGATGGTACTATTTTAGAAACATATCCAGCTCAAGTTAAGAATGTTTCTAAAATCGAAATTTTAAATGAAAAGAGTAATGAAACAATTCCGACAAATGTTTTAAGATATTTTAATAGTTCAAAAGATAATTTAGAAGTTACAGCAGATAATATATCAAATTCAGAAATTATTATTAATATCAAAGATACTAACGAAATAAAATATGAATTTTCTAACAAATATTCTATATTAAAAAAGAATGAAGATACTAGTCAAGAAGAACCAGAAATAGTCGTTTCAGAAACTTCAAATTCTACATCAAGTTCTGAAGGTACAGGAGTTCCAATCTGGGAGGAAGTTAGTAAAATTTCAGATATAGAAAGTAGAGATACTGTAAAATCTGATGATGTAGATGAGCAAACAAAGAGAATGACTTTTAATTTGGAAGAATTATATGGAGTATTAAAAGAAGGAAAATATGAATTTGTGCTATCTTCAACAGATACAGTTACAATTAGAATATATTTTGAAGTAAAAGAAGATGGAACAGTAGAAAATATAGAAATTAATGTATGATAGAGGAAAAAATATGAGTAAAAATAAGAAATTAATTAACAATATTATTATTATAATTTTTATTGTTAACATTTTTATGGCTATTTCTTTTATTTTAAAAGAAAGTCATGTACTAAATGTTAATTCAAAAAATGAAGAGCAAATTAAAAATTTGCTAAAATCTGAAATAGAAAAAACAGACAATATCAATAAATTAGAATTAGGTCAAGGATTTAATTCAGGAGAGCTAACAATATATTATAAAAATGGCGATTCTAAAAAGATTATAATTACAGAAGGAATGCTTAATGATGGTGCTGTAGGATATATAAAAGCAAATGGTTATAGTTTAGATGAGATTGCTAGAAATATATTGATAATTTCATTTATATTATTAATAATTTGGTTAATAGTAAGAAAAATAAAAATTAATGATGAAAATTCTATAAAAAAACTTTTAAAAGAAAATATAAATAAAACAATAGCAATTATTGTTTTAGGTTGTCTAATACTAGCAGTAACAATATTTACCTTCTATATTGAAAGCCCAAAGCAAAATATGATGTATATAAAAGAATATTCAGAAAATGAAGATTTTTATCTACTAAATGGAATGATGTATGTTAAAAACAACACTGATGAATATGTACAAGTACCTGGTGATTTTTCCGAAATGAATATTAGTGATTATACCAAAGGAACGTATCAGGCAAAAACGAGTATTGGAAATATGTACTTTTATTACAAAAAAGATGGAAAAATTTATTTAGTATTATCACCTAATTCAAATTGTGATAATTGGAATACAAAAGAATTAACATCAGAAGAAATTGGAATTCCAGAAAATTCAAAAATAAAATATATAAAAGTTTATGGAACTTATGGATATATTTTTTATATCGCTCCAGATGGAATTGGAGGAATAATAAAGTCAACAACAGAAGGAGATTACTGGGAAAAAATAAAAACAGATTTTGAATTAAATGATAATTGCGAATTAAAATTTTTAAATGAATATGGAATGACTACTGATGGTTTTTTAACAGTACCAAGTGATGATAATTCAAAATGTGATTTATATGAAGTAGATAATATGGATGAAGAAACATTTAAAAAAATAGATGTAAATAATTTATATAAAGGTAATAAAAAATTAGATTATTATCATATGCCAGAGTATTGGGATGCAAATGAGCTTTATTGCATAATGGAAGTTGGAGAAAGTAGTACTGATACAAATACAGAAAAATTTGTTGCAAATAATGGGTATTGGCAAACAATATCAGATTATTACAAAGAAAAAGAAGAGCAGGCTAAGCGTGAAGAGGAATATATTGAAAAATATAATGAAACAGTAGAAAATTTAGATTCAGATATATTTTTAATTGATGCAGAAAACTATGATGTGAAGACGAATGAAATTAAAATAACAGAAAAAGAAGCAAAAAAAATAGCTGAAAATGGATTTGAATTTATTAAAACAATTGATGGGAGAGATAAATATACATATAAAGAAACAATAGAAATAAAAGAAGTATCACCTAATAGATTTTTTACTGCAAAATATAATGGATCAAAAAGTGCATATCCAGATATAGAAAGAAAAGCTTATGTTGTGTCTAAAAGTAATGATATTGGAAATGGTGTATCAGTTTATGTTGATGTAACTACTGGGCTTATAATAGGTGGAAATCTGTTTGGAGATTAACTTTAGAAATTGGATAAAAGAGGTGGAAATATGTTGCAGTCAAGTGATATTATTAGTATTAGGTGAAATATTAACATGAGCATTAAACTATTTTGGGAAAGTAATGAAAGTGTTTTTTTAGACTTTACATCAGGTCTATTACTAGGACTATCTGTTGGAATGAAGCTTATAGGTATTATTTTAATTTATATAGTAAAAAGTAGGGGGAAGAAATGAAAAAGAAGATTTTAATAATTATATTGATTATAATAATTGTAATTTTAAGTATATTTATAATTTATTCAAATTTTATGAAGAAACTTGATATTAGATATTTAACTGATGAATATTTAGATGCAACTTTATTAAAAGTAACAACTAATTTAAATGGTAATAATACTTGGAGTAATACAACAGAAGGAGAAACTGGATTCATTATAGTAGATACAACATTTAATAATACAGTTACGCCTAAAGGTTATAATTTGCGATTTATAAAATATAAAATTACTGAAGGTAATGTAAGAATATTAAAATCTAAAATGATATCAAATAATAAATATAATGAAATTAAAGAAATAATTGATAATATAGAACATTACAATCAAAGCATAGATTCACCATCATATATGGTTAATTTTAGAAGGCAGGATAGTTTTATAATTAAAATGACTGATTTTGATATAAATAGTATTTAATAAGGAAGATTAAAATGATTAATTTTGATGAAATAAAAGAAGTAGGAATAAATAGCTTAAATTGAGGAAATGGAGTAATAAAAGCAAATATGTATATGGATAACAATATAAAAATAACGAAATCTGTATTAGAAAAAGGTTGGTCTATTGGCGAACATACACATAAAACAAGTAGTGAAATAATTTATATTATAAGTGGAACGGCTAAATGTACACTAAATGGAAAAGAAGAAATTGTACATAAGGGAGAATGTCATTATTGCCCAAAAGATAGCACTCATTCTATTGTAAATGAAGAAGATGAAGATTTAATTATGTTTGATGTAGTGCCAGAGCAATAAGAAAAATATTTATATAATAAAGGAGAAATATATGCAATTAATTTTATATCCTTTTATTTTATTTGTTATTATATTTTTATTACAGATATTTTTTATAATACGAAAAGAAAAAAAGAATAAAAATAAAAGCAATTTAAAAATAGTCATAAAAATTTTAATGGCATTAATTATATCAATAATAGTTGCAGTTATATTTTTTTATGCACTTGGAATATGGGCACTAGTTGGTTTAAGAGAAGGACATTAAAAGGAATAAAACAAAAATAGAAAGACACTCTTCAAAGAGTGTCTTTCTATTTTTGTTTTTCTCTATAACTATTTCCCCAAACTACCATAGAATCTAAAATAGGTTTTAAACTCCATCCTGTTTCTGTTAAAGAATATTCAACTCTAGGTGGAACTTCTGCATATACTTTTCTATTAACAAGACCAGAAGCTTCCATTTGTCTTAAATTATTTGTTAAAACTTTTTGGGTAATTCCATTTAAAGATTTTTTTAACTCTCCAAATCTTTTAGTTCCAGTTAGTAAATCTCTAATAATTAAAACTTTCCATTTATCTCCAATTAAGCCCATTGTAATTTCTACAGGACAAGCAGGTAATTCTTTCTTCATAATATCAACTCCGTACGTTTAATCTTAATAAAATTATATCAAACAATTTTAAGATTGCAACAGGAAAGTTAGAAAAATACACAATAGTTTCCAAAAGAATATAAGAGTCAAAATAAAACTAAAAAATTTTAATTCTTGAAATTAAGAAAAATAGGCAAGAGTATCTTTAAGGAAACTATATTACAAAAAAGTGCCTACTTTACAATTAAAAACAACGCTTTTAGAATGTATTCAGAAATATAAAAACAAAGTAGCTACTTATATTAAAAATGGACATAAAAGTGTCCTAAATAAAAAATAAAGGAGTGTATTTATATGGAAAAAAGAAAAGTAAATTTAAATAAGGGATATATGGAAGTCTATGATTTTGGAGAAATTAAATTACATGCTTATCAAACAAATGATTTAATGTATGATGAAAGTTATATTTTAGAAAATAAAGATAATGTATTATTAGTTGAATTCCCAGCATTTTATGATAATTTAGAAGAATTCGAAACATATGTAAAAGGTTTAGAAAAAAATATTGTAGGAAAAGTATTTTCAGACCATCCTAATGGTGGAATAATCTTAAAAGATATAAAAGGTTATGCATCAGAAGGTACAATTAAATCTATGAAAGAAGGAACAATACATAATTTAGTAACTGGATTTGAGACATCTTTTGGAGGAAGATTTGCAAAAGAGTATCATGAAATTACAGATATTTTAAAAGATGAAAAAGTAAATATAGGAGGATTTGAGTTAAATATTACATATCATGATGAAAACATCGAAATTGAATTTCCACAGATAGGTTGTGTTTATACACATATGTTAGGACATGATTGCCACTCAATAGTAGCAGGGGAAGGTCATGCAGATGTAATAATAGCACAATTAAAGAAATACAAAGCTAAAGGATATACATTAGTACTTTCTAGTCACTACACACCAGAAACATTAAAAGATGTAGATACAAAAATAGCATATCTAGAAGAACTAAAGAAAATAGCTAAAGATTGTTCTAATGCTGATGAATTTAAAGATAAAGTAAAAGCAGAATATCCTGAATATAGTGGATTAAATTATTTAGATATGACAGCTGGTTATTTCTTTCCAAACAATTAAATGATTTTACAAAATATTCACAATTATGATACTTTATTGTTACTTTTTATAAGTATAATAACATGCAACTTAAGATAAATGATTTATCTTAAGTATGCTACTGTAGAGATACAGAAGCATAAACATCCCCTTTTATTTTCAAAATTCTACATGTAGTTACAAAGAAAATGTAGGATGAAAAAAAGGAACCACTTTAAGTGGTTCCTTTTTTATTATATAAGAAAAATCGATAGATTTTACGTATACAACAAGGTTAAGTTACTTTAGTTCGTGCGATTGCGAAGCAATCTGCACATATGGCGAAGCCACTTTTCTTACTTTTGTCCGCAAAAAGAATCGAATAATTAATTTTTAAAAAGCATATGATTTATTGAAAATTATATGCTTTTTTGGTATTATTCTAAATAGAAAAAATATTAATTTATAGAATAAACTAAAACTAAACTAATGGTTTATCAAAGTAAACTAACTGTCGGTTGAGTATGTAAAAAACTAATATTACAATAGGATTAGTAAGGGAGGTAAGCGATATGGCAAGTAGAAATATTGGAGAAATAATTAGTTCATTAAGAAAGGAAAAAGGAATGACACAAAATGAACTGGCAGAAAAAATGAATGTGACTGATAAGGCTGTTTCAAAATGGGAAAGAAATTTATCTTGCCCAGATGTTAATTCTATTCCGAAATTAGCCGAAATATTAGGAACAACAGTAGAAGAATTATTAAATGCTCAGCCTAAAAAAGAAAATAATAAGATTAATGAAATTATTAATATTGTATTAATAGGTGTTGGACTAGCTATGGGAATTTGCATAATAGTCACTTCTATATTAAAACAAATTGACATGAATACTGCTATTACAATGTTAGGAATAGGAATGACTTGTTTAGCAATATATTTATTAAAAAATAAAGATAATAAAAAATAATAGGAATAACTGATTTTATAAAAGTGGCTTTTAATATAAGCTAAAAATAAATTCGCCACAAACATTTGACAAATCCAGAAAAAGGCAATATAATCTAGTAGACTAATAAATGTTGACGAAGAAATTATATAAGTAGTTAATTTGAAACTCTAGCCAGGGAATTGTAGTCATAGACTGGGAGCTACAATAGAAAGACAAATTAATGAATTTCGGTAATGGAGTCAAATCGTGTAAGAGCGTTAATCTGTAATGAGGTAGTAGAAATACTATAAAAAAAGGTGGTACCACGAGCAAATCGTCCTTTATGGAAGATTGCTCGTTTTTTGATTGCTTTTTAAATCAAAAAAATCCATCAAACAAAATATTAGAAAGGATAGAGCGTATGAAAGAGAAATTAGAAGAAATCAAAACAAAAGGTTTAGAGAAAATTAAAAACGTAAAGACTATCGCTGAACTTGAAGAAGTCAGAAAAGAATTAACTGGTAAAAAAAGCGAATTATCAGAAGTTTTAAAATCTATGAAAGATTTATCAGTAGAAGAAAAAAAGACAATTGGAATGATGGCAACAGAAATAAAAAATACATTTTTAAGTAATTTACAAGAAAAAGAAGAAGAAATAATTGCTTCTATGAGCGTATTAGATGAACCAATTGATTTAACTATTCCTGGTAAAAAGGTAAGTGGAGGAGCACTTCATCCAATAACTCAAATGAAACATGACTTAAATGATGCATTTTTATCTTTAGGTTTTGAAGTATTTAATGAAGATGATATAAGTAGTGAAAAATATGCATTTGATAATTTGAATTTTGCTAAAAATCATCCTGCACGTCAATCTATGGACACATATTGGCTTGAAGGAACAGAAGATAAAGAAGGTGCAGAAAGATTATGCTTAAGACCACATTTAACAGGTGGTTCTGTAAGATATTTACTAAAACATGGAGCACCAGCAAGATTTGTATATCCAGGAGAAGTATATAGAAATGAAACAACTGATGCTAGACATGAAAGAGCATTCTTCCAATATGAAGCATTAATAGTTGATAAAGATATATCTTTTTCATCTGGTATGGTTATGATTCAAACAATCTTAGAAAAAGTTTTTGGAAGAAAAATAAAAACAAGAATGAGAGAAGGATTTTTCCCATTTACTGAACCAGGATATGAAATAGATATGGAATGTTTAGTATGTGGTGGAAAAGGATGTAAAGTATGTAATCATAATGGATGGATAGAAGTTATGCCAGGTGGTGTAATTCATCCAAATGTATTAAAATCAGCAGGATTAGATCCAGACATATGGACAGGATTCTATATTAATATTGGATTAGATAGATTAGTAATGATGAGATATGGAGTAGATGATGTACGTTTATTCCATAGTGGAGATTTAAGATTTTTAAAACAATTTAAATAGAAAGGATTTTGAATATGAAAGTATCATTAAATTTAATTAGAAAATATGTTGATTTACCTGAAGGTTTAACTGATGAACAAATTGCCTATGATATGACACTTCGAACAGTAGAAGTAGAAGAAGTAGAAAATACTGCAAAGAAGTTTCATGACATAGTTGTAGGAGAAATTTTAGAAGTAAAAGAACATCCAAATGCTGATAAATTAAGAATATGTATGGTAGATATTGGAGAAGAAGAACCTGTACAAATCGTATGTGGTGGCTCTAACCTTTATGTTGGAGAACATGTAGTAGTATCAAAACCAGGAGCAGAAGTTGTTTGGCATGGTCAAGGAGAACCTGTTAAAATAACAAAAACAAAAATGAGAGGAGAAAGCTCTTATGGAATGATTTGTGCTTCAACAGAAGTATATTTAAGTGATTTCTTCCCAAACGAAGGTGAAGAAGAAATAGTTGATTTAAAAGGATTTGATTGCAAACCAGGAGACAGTGTTGCAGATTTATTTGGAATGAATGATACTGTATTAGAAATAGATAATAAATCTTTATCTAATAGACCAGATTTATGGGGCCATTATGGAATTGCAAGAGAATTATCAGCTATATATGATGCACCATTAAAAGAATTACCAAAATTCGAATTACCTAAAGTTCCAGAATACAGTGTAGAAATAAAAGATACAACTAAATGCAATAGATATGTAGCTGTAGAAATATATGGTATATATGAAAAACAATCTCCAATGTGGATGCAATCATTATTATCAAAAGTAGGTCAAAGACCAATAAATGCTATTGTAGATATAACAAATTATGTAATGATGGCAGTAGGTCAACCACTTCATGCTTTTGACAAAACACATGTAAGTGGAGAAAAAATAATAGTAAGAAATGCCAAAGAAAATGAAAAATTATTATTATTAGATAATAACTTTATTGAACTTTCTACAGATGATTTAGTAATATGTGATGAAAGTGATG
>CALYAJ010000041.1 GCA_944393485.1 uncultured Clostridia bacterium | reverse complement strand
AGTTTTTTATATACTAAAGTTTTTTACCCACCACTGGTAGAACCAGTGGTTTATTCAAGCTAAAGCGCCAATCAAAATAAAAAGAAAGTTCTGAGAACTTTCCTTTTATACAAAATAGGTACTTTTAATCTCTTGAGGCATCATCATCTGTAGATGGTCCAATTCCACTCTTTGCAGTTTCTTTTTCCTTTTCCAAGGATGCTAAAAAATTCTTTGAAACTTCACTTGCTAAAAGAATTTCATATTTTTCTTTTTCTGTTTTTCTTAAATAGCCTACATGATTTTTAGCAATTCCTTCTTCTGCATTATATCTTTCTATATTATTTGATGACATCATTCTTCTAAAATACATTGTTAAATTTTCATTTCTGTTATATATTAAATCATTCATATCTTCCTTTGATAATTCAAATGCAATTTTTCTTTTATAATCTAATTGTTCGACATCTCCAACTTTATTTTTTGTTCTATATGTTGCAATATATATAGTGCTAGTACTATTATTGACATTATGTACAACATTTTTTACTGGAGTTACTTCTTCTAATTTAATTATGTCTCCATTTTCCGGATCTGTTAAATATATTGAATCATCTTTTGCAACTACTCTATTGTCTTTTTTTCTACGTTCTCTTTCCTCATAAATATTTTCTTTAGGTTCATCTTGCTTTTTTACTTCTGATTTATCTGTTTTTTCTACTTTTTTGGTTCTTATATTTAAAACTTTCTGTAATGCAGGCGTATATCTTTCTTTAGCAATTTGTTGTGCAGATTTAGTTGCATCTGCCACTGTAAAAGTCATTTTCATTTCAGGAGTTATTGATAATTTTAGGTTTCCAACTGCTGTGACTTCTTCTTGATTTAATTTATCCATATCTATATTTCCTGATTTAATTAGCACATATGGTCCATCAGAATATATAAATTCTTCCAAAGAAACATTTACTGGAATTTCAAAACAAATTTTATAAGTTTCTCCTTCTACTGATTCTTCTTCTTGTGATAAATCTGCACGAATTAATTTTGTCATACCTGATGTTGGATCTTTTAAAAGTCTATCTTCTCTAATATTCTTAAACAAAAATGTATCCATTCCATTTGTACTAACATCAACTGAAAATACTTCTTTTCCGCTTCTTTCATCTTTTCCTTGTCTTATATCAGAATACCTAGTACTTCCAGTTTGTGAATAGTTTACATCCAATTTTTCTTCATCATCTTTATCTCTTTTAAATAAATTTACAAATTTTATAAAAATACTTTCTTTATGTGGAATTAAAGCTAAATTTGCTTGTTCTTCCTCTTTTCTTTTGAATCCAAACATAATATATATCTCCTTGTATTACATCTAATGTAATTTTATATATAATATTTTTAAATGTCAATATTTACAATAAATCTTGCAATTCTTTTATTTTATCCCTTAATTCTGCAGCTTTTTCAAATTCCATCTTAGAAGCGCATTTAAGCATTTCATCAGTTAATTTAGTAATTACTTCCTCTATATTTTCATCTTTCTTTATGTCATATTCTGCTGAAACATCTTCTAATACAGTTGCTCTAATTGTATCTCTTACAGATTTATTTATAGTTTGTGGTGTTATTCCATGTTCTTCGTTATATTTCATTTGAATCTCACGTCTTCTATTTGTTTCACTAATCGCTTTTTCCATAGATTCAGTTAATTCATCTGCATACATTATAACTTTACCATTTGTATTTCTTGCAGCACGTCCAATTGTTTGAATTAAAGATCTTTCTGAACGTAAAAAACCTTCTTTATCTGCATCCAAAATTGCAACCAATGAAACTTCTGGAATGTCTAGTCCCTCTCTTAATAAGTTAATTCCGACTAATACATCAAATTCTCCTAAACGTAAATTTCTTATAATTTCCATTCTTTCGAGAGCTTTTATATCAGAATGCATATAATTTACTTTTATATCTACATTTTTTAAATAATCAGTTAAATCTTCTGCCATTTTCTTTGTTAATGTTGTAACTAAAACTCTTTCATTTCTTTCTGTCCTCTCTCTTATTTGTTCAATTAAATCATCAATTTGATTTTCTATTGGCTTTACTTCTATTTTAGGATCTAACAGTCCTGTAGGTCTTATAATTTGTTCAACAACATTTTCCTTACTATGTTCTTTTTCATATTCTGCAGGTGTTGCACTCACAAATACAACTTGATTTATTCTTTCCTCAAATTCTTTAAAAGTTAATGGTCTATTATCATATGCTGAAGGTAATCTGAATCCATATTTTACTAACGAATCTTTTCTTGCTTTATCTCCATTATACATAGCTCTTACTTGTGGAATTGTAGCATGTGATTCATCAATTAATAATAAAAAATCTTTTGGGAAATAATCAAATAGAGTAAATGGAGCGCTTCCAGGTTCTCTACCACTAATATGTCTAGAATAATTTTCTATTCCTTGACAAAATCCTGTTTCTTTCATCATTTCTATATCAAAATTTGTTCTTTCTTCAATCCTTTGTGCTTCAATTAATTTTCCCTGATCTTTAAAAAATTTAATTCTCTCTTCTAATTCTTCTTCAATTGTTCCAATAGCTCTATCCATCTTTTCCTTTGTTGTTACATAGTGTGAATTTGGGAAAATCATTACATGATTTCTTGTTCCAATAGTTTTTCCAGTTAATGGATTTATTTCACAAATTTTTTCTATTTCATCTCCCCAAAATTCAACTCTAATTGCACTTTCACTTTGGTCTGATGGATAAATTTCTGCAATATCTCCTTTAGCTCTAAAGGTACCTCTTTTAAAATCAATCTCATTTCTTGTATATTGCATTTTTACTAGTTTTTTTAATATTTCATCTCTACTTTTTTGCATACCAGGTCTTAAAGATACAATCATATTCTCATAATCTATAGGATCTCCCAAACCATATATACAAGAAACAGATGATACTATAATTACATCTTTACTTTCAAATAAACTTGCAGTTGCAGAATGACGCAATTTATCTATTTCATCATTTATTGAAGCATCTTTTTCTATATATGTGTCCGAACTTGGTATATAACTTTCTGGTTGATAGTAATCATAATAACTAACAAAATATTCAACATGATTTTCTGGAAAGAATTCCTTAAATTCTGAATATAATTGTCCTGCCAAAGTTTTATTATGAGCCAAAACAAGTGTAGGCTTTTGCACATTTTGAATTATATTGGCCATTGTAAAAGTCTTTCCTGATCCTGTAACACCTAATAAAGTTTGGAATTTTTTTCCTTGCTTTATTCCATTACTTAAATATTCAATTGCATGTGGTTGATCACCAGTTGGTTTATATTCTGAATGTAATTTAAACATAATTCCTCCCTTTAAAATTTAACGTTCTATATCAGCTACGATTGTAGATTTATCCCTGCCAAGTCTATTTATAATTGTCTCAATATCTTTAGGTTGTAATCCTTCTCCAAAATTTTTCCCATTTCCATTTGATATTTTTATTAATTTTTCCATTAATACATCATCATAAGAATCAAAGATTTCATCATCTAATATAACATAATCTTCTGTATCAGGATGATTTGCTAACCATTGTTTTATTTCATTTCCTCTTTCATTTCCTAAAAAAGGTGTTGAATCTGTTTGGATTCCATACTTTAATAATAATTCTTTTAGTTCTTTTCCATTTCTTGTATACCTCCATGATGAACTTAAAACAACTTTTGCACCTGTCGCTACTACTGCTTTTTTTAACAATTTTATTTTCTCAATATCTATATTATTTTCTATTCCATTAATTTCTAATCCTTTTATTTTATCAAAATATTCATCTGAATTAAGTACTCCATCTACATCTAAAAAAATAACTTTCATAGAACTCCCCTTATTATTAATTTGTTTTCTTTAACAATTATACTAGCATTTATAAATTTTTTAAAGGCTTTTTTAGTAAAGAATATACCAATAATTTATATATAAAAGAGAAAGTACCTTTTATACTTTCTCTTTATCGCTTACTTTATTTGTTTTATCTAACATTTTTAATTCATCTTTATTACTTTTTTGTAAAGCATTAAATATTAAATATATAATAACCTCCATAAATATAATTACAATTGATAAAATTATATATGCTTGTTTTGAAAAGAAAGGTTTGTTTTGAGAATTATAAACTGAGAATTGTAAATCGCCATTTATCTTTTCACCATTTCTATATGCCTCAGCATCTTTTACTTTGTCATATTCTTCAGAAATATATGCACCAATATCTATAGAATTATCGTGTGAACCTTTTCCATCTCCATATATTTTTAATGTATATTCTTCTGTTCCTTGTGGTTTAACTTCACCACAATTTATTATTGTAGTTGTACCATTAATAATTTGCTCTGAAGGAATAATAGTTTGATATATAATATTTCCATCTTTATTTAATAAGTCAATATGATAATTAATTCCGGTTGCCTTTCTAGGATTTTTTAATTCTATTTCTATAGTATTAAAAGCTTTATTTGTTTTAAACACTTGTATAACTTCTGTATCGCCATATACTCTCGTTATATAATTAACAGTACACATAGATTGATTTATGCTAATTTCTTTATCTATATAACCATTTGTTTTTGTAAAATGATTATAATTACTTATTAATAATATTGTTGTTAGTCCCAAAATTCCAATAAATACTTTATTATAATTTTTCTTAATACAAGATTCTTTTTTCTTTGCATAACTATTTATTCCATATGTTGCCAAACACATTAATAATGGCATAAAACATATTGCATAAGTCTTGTTAGCTTCCCATATTACATAAAAAACCATTGCTCCAAGAAGTGTCAAATATATTATATAATTAAATTCCAATTTTGGATTTTTTAAATATAATAATGTGCTTATTAAAGTAAATAACAAAATAGTAATTCTATACATTTGTGTATATAATACAAATCCATCTCTTTTTGAGCCTATAGTATATTTATATAATTTATTATAATTCTCACTTTCTGCTGAAGTAGTCATATATTTACTTGTTCCTTCACTCCATACAGTCTGAATTTTACTACTTGCTAAATCAAGTAAACCGCTTAAATTGTGTTCCTTAATTCTTGTCCAAGCTTCTTCTAAATTTGCTTCAATTTTTTCCTCTTTTGTATCAAAACTTTTAGTGAAATTAACATCTTTAGTAGAATATCTACCATTTTCTCCCAATCCCATCATTACATAATGTGACCATGGAGTTGCTGTATCCTCATAATCAAATTTTATAAATTTACTTTCTATCTTTTTATATAATAGCATTGTTGGAGCACAAGCTAAGATAAAAATTATTCCATAAATTAACATGTTTTTTATTAGCTTTTTGTTTTTTATTAGTTTAAAAATCAAATAGATTATTAAAGCAATTAAAACAATATAATTAGTAGCTCTTACTAATCCCCCACTTATAGAAACAATTCCCAGCAGTATTGTTAAAAGTACTCTGCTAATTGTTTTTTTCGCTTTTATTAACTTATAAAACACAAAAATCATTGCCATAATAAAAGCTAATGAAATTGTATTTGTATATAGATATGTTACTTCCATGTATAATAATGGATTTAGCATACATATCACTAAAAATTTTAAAGCTATATTTTTGTTTTTTATATTTTTAATCAACAAATATGCTAATAAAATTGATATATCAATAAATAGCATACATAAAATACATCTTGCTAATATAAAATCTGAAATTCCAATAAAATTAATACCTTTATAAATAATTCCTAAAAATATTGTAAATGGAATATTATTTGTACATCTTGTAAAATAATTCCAATGAATTTTATTTGAAATATTATTATCTTCAATTATTGTCATTGCTTCATCATGAATTATTCCTGGATCATTTACTGGTAATGTTCTTAAGTTACATGCAAATACTAATTGTAATATAATTATAATTCCAAATCCAATAATAGGAACTATTTTTTTGTTCTCTAATTTAAATTTATCTATAATTTTAAATATAGTTAATATTAGTAAAAATAGAAATATTACTCCAATTACATATATAAGTATAATATTATCTTCAACTGTATCTAAAAAATTAAAATCTCCTACATATAATATAGATTTATATGTAGCAACTATTAATAATATTGATAATATAATCAATGATATTTTAATTAAGGCATTAATAAAGGTATCTTTGTTTATGGATTTATTTTTTAATATATTATTTTTTTCTTTATGCAAATTCATAAATATCTCCTTAACTTATTTTTTTACAGTTTTCTTATATCTGGCAATAGCATCTGATATATCACCATCAAATTTCATTTTTCCTTTTTGCATAACTATTCCTCTTTTACAAAATTCCTTTGCCATTGCAGTAGAATGAGTAACAAAAAGGAGTGTGACTTCATCTTTGTTTACAATCTCATTTACCTTTTTTGTACATTTATTTTTAAATTCTTCATCTCCAACACTTAATGCTTCATCAACAATCAGTATTTCTGGTCTAATATTTACATTTATTGAAAATCCTAGCCTTGATTTCATTCCACTTGAAAATGTTCTTACTGGTTGATCTATATATTCAGAAATTTCAGCAAAATCAATTATAGTTTTTTCCAACTCTTCTATTTCAGATTTTTTTAGTCCTAATAATTGACCTTTTAAATAAATGTTTTCCCTCCCAGTAAATTCTGGATCAAATCCTGATGTAAGCTCTAATAGTGCACTTACTCTTCCATTTACAGTTATTTTTCCTTCTGTTGGAAAACAAACTCCTGTAATCATTTTAAGAATTGTGGACTTACCAGCACCATTTTTACCAAATAATGCTACAGATTCTCCTCTCTTTATTTCAAAAGAAACATCATCTACCGCTTTTTTCTCTGTGTAGTTTATCTTTTTGCAAAAAACATGTAACAATCTTCTTTTTTCACTTTTAAATAACTTATATTTTTTTGTTACATGTTCAAATTTTATTACAACATCTTTCATAATGTCCTCCTGGTTTTATTGTTTTTACCAAATTATAGTCCAATCCTTCGAATTAAATTTCGCTGGTGGCTTAGCTCTGCATATAGGCCACCAATACGAAATTAATTTGTGGTCGAAATCTTTGATTTCTTGTCCGCAAATATATGTATAACCAAAGATTTTGATGGTGGCTTAATTTAATACATCTGGTATCTCTTTTCTTACCTTTTTATACGTCCAAACTGCCAAAATCAACATTATTAATGTTATAATAACAAAATATAAAAGTCTTTTGGGTTGTTCCCAAAACCATACTTGATTTATAAAACAGTTTCTATATCCTTCTATTAAAAATGTAATAGGATTAAACATTAATAATGATTTAAGCCAAGGAATAGATAATGAATTTATATTCCAAATAATTCCTGATAACCAAAATATTGCAGTAACCATTGATTTTACTAGGTTTGCAAAATCTTTACTAATTGATGCAAGTAATCCAGAAAGTAATGAAAATACAGTAAAGAATATGAAATTTAGTAACATATAAAAAGGTAATTGCAATATATACATTGTTGGTGGTTTTCTCATTAATATAAATATAACCATTGTAATTAACATTAATAATAAATGAATAATAAATTTAGAAATACTTACAAAAGTTGGTATTGTTGAAATAGGGAATTTCATTTTTGTAACCAAATAACTATATCTTCTTATTGAATTTGTTCCATTTGTAATCATTCCACTCATATAAAACCATGGAACAACTCCTGCAATTAACCACAAAAAGAATGGATAACCATTAACACTTTTTCCAGCTCTTAATCCAATTTCAAATGCAAACCAATAAACAAAAATTGTTATTGCAGGTTTTATTATTGCCCATGCCCATCCTAAAGCTGCACCTCTATATGTTTTCTTTAAATCAGAAATTGCTAATTTAAATATTTGATGTCTATATTGATAATGATCTTTTACTATCTCTATAAATGTATTCAAAATTTTTCCTCCTATTTTTTCTCGTTAGTAGTTTCTGGCTCAGGTAATTGATTTCCATCTCCTGATGGCTCTTTTAATCCTAAATCTTTTTTTATTTTTGTTGTAGAAATTCCTTCTGTTCTATCAAGATATATTAAATCACAATACTCTTTTAAATAGTCAAATCTATCACTTCCAGCCCAGTCACTTCCCATAACAACAACATCAATATCATAAGTTTTAATATCCGAAATTTTTTGTTCCCAACATTTCTCTGGAATAACTAAATCCACATATCTTATTGCTTCTAACATCTTTCTTCTCGTTTCATAATTATGATATGCTTTCTTACCTTTCTGTTCGTTAAATTCATCAGTAGAAAGCGCAACTACTAAATAATCACCTAAAGCTTTAGCTCTTTTCAATAATCTTATATGTCCATAATGCAATAAATCAAATGTTCCATAAGTTAAAATTCTTCTCATGTTTAGTAACCTCTTTTCAATACTTAAATTGACTTTTTAATAACTTCTTCTTTTGCATTTTTGCCAGATTTAAATTGATTGAATTGTTGTAATAAACTATTAATTTCGATTCCATCAATTTTTTCCATTAAATTAAATCTATTTACATTTAATTGTACAGCATATTTATGATTATATTTATAGGCAGCTTTTAAATTTGATTGATAATATTCTAAATTATCATTTACTGCATTAAAAATTTCTTCACCTTTTTTAGTATTAACCTTAATCATTGAAATACCATTTTTTTCTTTTTTAGAAAATTTTGGCATAACTTTTTCTATTCCCCAGAAATCACCTATTGCCATATCTGACATATTATTAACACCAGCTAGTTCACAATTATAACATCCAGGTCTTAATATATTATTATTTGCAAAAGCTCTATTATAATTGTTGTATTTTGCAGGTTCTGTCAATATTCTACCATCTTCTAATGTAATTTTTATAGTTGAGCTTTTACCTGTTCCCCAACCAGCTTCTTTATCTCTGAATTTAAAATCTACTACCTTTGATTTGTATTTTTCCTCAATATATTTAATATATAGTCTAAATACCTTTTGTGATGGTACTCCATGACATAAAATTTCCACTAGATAAAGATTTTCATATTCTTTATTTAGATATGTCCTTAAAGCTTTTACTTGACAAGGATTTCCAGTAAATAATACTTTATTCCCTTGTTCAAGTTTTTCTTTTATTTCTTTTCTTAAATCATTTATATTAGCTGCAACATATTTAGAGCCTCTAAATTTTTCACATTCTTCCTCACTATTTGTTATAGCATATTCAGCTACCATATCTTTGTTATATTTTACACCAACAACATAACCTTTTTGAGCAAGTATATATTTATATAACGCTGTAAAAATGCCTCCAGATGTACTTTGTTTTAATACATCAATATTTTTATATGCAGCTGCATATATCTTAGGGAAATTCTCCTCAACTTTTGGTTTAATATCCTTTCTATATATACAACTTCTTTCACATAAACCACAATTAATACATTTGTCTTTATCGATTTTTGGATATTTAAATCCCTCTTTATCTTCTACCATTTCAATTGCATTTACAGGGCAGATATCTTTACACAATTCGCATCCATAACAATTAAATTTATTTGAAGTTTTTATATAATTTTCTTCATGTTTGTCCGATACTTTTCCATATATAGCATTATTTAAAAATTCTACTGATTCTTTTCTTTCTTCTAATAGTCTTCTTTTTACATCCTTATAATCTATTTTTAATGACTCTAATTCAGGCATTATTCTAACATCTTCTACTAGATGATTTGATAAGCCCGCTATCTCAAGAAGATTTTTCATTCTTGCAGGTCTTGTAGCATGTGGTACAGTAATAAAGTCTTTTTCATAGATTAAAGAAACTATTGTAGTATGAAATGAATTTGTAACAACATATTTTGCATTTTCTATAACACTTATAAACTCTTCAGGCGTTCCATGAAATAAAGCATCTAATTCGTTTTCAAATAAACCTTTTTTTCTATTGTGCAATACAGGAATTCCAAGTTTTCTTGATAATTGATCTGCTATTTCATATGTTTTTTCATCATTTCCTATATAATGAACATATATATAATCTTTTCCTTTATATTTAGTTTCAACTTTTAATTTATCATATACATCTTTATCTATTAATAATGTTGGATCACAAACTCTTGTCAATTTTTTATCTGTTAAGTCTTTTAAAACATCTTTCATTGATTCTTCTCTAACAGAAATAAAATCAAAATTTTCCAAATATCTTTTATAGAATAAAACATATTTTGGATCAATTGAATCATTTCCTAAACTAGCAGCATATGAAATTCTTCGTGCATCCCTATTTCCAAATTCAAGGAAAAATGCTGGTTTAAATCCTTTTGTTAATTCTGTATTCCAAATTTGATCAGAACCTGCAATTAATATGTCATATTGCAAAAAGTCGCTTTGTATATCTTTTAATGTTTTATATGGTCTAGTAGTATTTAAAACATTATTAATAAAATTTTCAAAATTTTTTCTTTTTTCAATTCTCCATCTTTCAGATAAATTAACTTTTAATATTTTATAAGCTTTCTTTAATCCTCTTATAGCTTTGTTTCCTTTTCTCTTTATATTATATAATTTATAAACTTTATCAATTTCATCAAGTCTATAATTAATTACATCAACTTCCATTCCTAGACTTTTTAAATATTCTTGCATTGCGAATACTTGTAAAACTGCTCCGTAATTATGTGCACTATTAAAAGTTACAATTCCTGCTTTCATTTTTTTCTCCTTTATTCAAATATTTTTTCATATTGTTCTTTTACTTTTTGATTATATTTTTCTGCATCAAAATTCATTGGTTTTATTTTTCCTTCCATGAAGTCATTCATTCCTTTTAATATACCTTCTTCACTATTTTCAACTAACATTCCATTATGCTCTTTCATAAAACCTCTAGGTCCTCTTACATCTGTTGAAAAGCAAGGTACTCCACATGTATCAGCTTCTAATAAAACTAATCCTAATGCCTCATAGAATGAAGATAATATAAATAAATCACATCTCTTAAGTATTGGAAATGGATTATCAATACTTCTTATAAGTATTACATTATATCTACAATTTAAATGTTTTATATATTCATGTAAATCTTCATACAATTTTCCATAACCACCTATAATAATTAATAATGACTTTGGATTTTTATTGTAAAATTTTTCAAAAGCATCTATTAACCTTTTTTGTCCTTTTTCAGGTGAAAATCTAGCAATATTAATAAATTTTGTATAATCAGTATCTAATAATTTTTCTAATACTTTTTTACTTACATTAGAAACCGTAGTATTGCTATACTCAATGTCCATTTCACTTTTATTTAATATTGTTTTATAATCATGTGCATTATTAACTATTACTATATTGTCATCTCTACCACTAATTTTCTTGATAGGTTCTACAATATCCTCTGAAACCGCAACAACTCTATCATATTTATTATACGCTTCTTTTAATGTCTTATAATGTTGATTTCCTTTAGTTTTAATTTCTGATACCATATCATTATGTACAAAAATTGCTCTTTTAGCATCAAATCTTTCAAATAATCCTGTTATCTTTTTCTCATATCCTGTAAAATGTATAACTTTATCAAATTTTGCATTTCCAAATAATCTTTTTACTTCTCTTTTATACATTCTATCAATATATTTTTTTACAAACCTTGTATTTATATTTAAATTATAAAATAAAACATCTGCAATTGCTTCTTTAAAAGAATATATATATCCTGTTGAAATTGGAAATACATCAGTATTTTCTGGTAATTTTGTCAATCTCATTGGATAATATGATAAAGCTTTTTGTCTAAATGAAAAGATGATATTTTCTTTATTTAAATCAATAACATTCATTAATGAAAGTAGTGATGATGTCATTCCATTCAAAGCTAGCGTTGAACAATATATTAGTACATTATCCTTATTGTCTTTATGTAATTTTTCTGTTTTTACATTATTAGATTCTTTTCCTTCAAGTACAAAATCTACTAATGCTTTAGGTGCTCCTATATTATCATAAGTACAAAACTCTTTTCTAAATTTTGTATCATCATAATTTTTAGGAAGATTTATTTCTTTTACTAATTCATCAGGTGTTTTTACTTTTGGAAATGGTAAGTCTTGTAATGAATAATAAAATCCTCTTGTTCTAGTATAATCTTCTTCATCATAAGTATATAAAACAATTTTTTTACCTGTATTAGCAAAATCGAAAAATACACTTGAATAGTCTGTAATTAAAGTATCGGCCACATTTAACATCTCATATGTTTCCACACCTGTAGGAAATCCTTTTATATGTTTGAAATCTCCAAATTTTAATGCTTTTTGAACTAAAACATGCATTTTAACATATAAAATTTGGTTATCATTTAGGTGTTCTTCCATATATCTCATAAGATCTATTATTTCACCCAATTGTTCATCCTGTTTTCTAGCAGTCATAATACCACGCCATGTTGGCATATAAACTATTACTTGTTTATTTTCAAGTTTATATTTTTTTCTTAGTTTCTTTTCTGATTCTCTATTGAAAAATATTGCATTTCTTGGATATCCTGCATTAAGAATTGTTCCATTATATAAATTTTTAAGACCATATGCGCTAACCATTTTGTCTTTCATTTCCTCATTAGGATATACTAAATAATCAGAAAACATTAGATTTCTTTTTACATTTCCTACAGCATATCTTCTATTTACAACATCTTTTCCCATTTTCTTTAGTGGTGTTCCATGCCATGTATTTGTATATACTTGTCCTTCTCTTTTTGTGAATACTTTAGGAAATGTAGTATCATTAAATAAATATTTTGCTGTTGCTAAAACTTTATAATAATCAAATGATTTATATAAAACAATTTGTACATTATTAAAATTATATGTCTTTAACATTTTTTCTATATTATTTTTGCTTTGAGGTGTAACTGGTAAAAAAACTTTATACTCTTTATGATTTTCAACAATTTCTTTTAATGTATAAAACATATTTCCTGCTAGATCTGCACCTTGTTTTGATTCTATTAAAATATAATTGTCTTCAATTTTTCCTTTATAATAGTATTTTAAATAATACATTTGTTTAATTTGTTCTATCATTTTAGATTTAATTTTTTTAAGTTTCATTACATTGCTCCTTACTTTATAATTTTATTTATTACTCTTTTACTAGCGTTTCCATCATCTAAATAATTATATTTCTTATTGAATTCTTCATATTTTTTATCATATTTAAAATTGTTTTCAGTTTCTTCAACATAATTTTCAAGTTCATCTTGTGTTAATGCAATTTTACCTGGTAGTTCATTTAAATCAATATAAAAACCATTTGATTCATTTTTATAATGTTCTAAATCA
Organism: uncultured Clostridia bacterium; assembly: GCA_944393485.1. Classification (GTDB taxonomy): domain Bacteria; phylum Bacillota; class Clostridia; order TANB77; family CAG-508; genus Merdicola. The sequence continues at coordinate 1,266 of CALYAJ010000041.1, read as the reverse complement.
TACATATAAAATAGTATTGGACGTTTTAAATTTGCAAAATCAAAAAATACACTTGAATAATCAGTTATTAGTAAATCTGTAATTATATATAATTCATTTATATCATCTACTTTTGAAACATCATATACAAAACCTTTATAAGTATCAAAATTAAATGCATTAGCAATAAAATAATGCGGTCTAAATAAAATTATATACTTATCTCCAAACCTTTTTTGGAACTTCTTAAAATTAATTTCTTCTTTATATACATAACCAACACCTGATTCATGTTGATTAGCTCTATATGTAGGTGCATATAGAATTATTTTTCTTTTATCATTTTCAATACCTAATTTCCTTTTTATACTATTTACATCATCTTGAGTATAATTAAATAAAAAATCATTTCTAGGATATCCCTCTTCTATTATAATATTTTCTTTTCCAATCTCCTTTAAATTCCATGCAGAAATAAATTTTTCACTTGCAAATTTTGAAGGCGATATGAAATAAGAAAATTTTGAAGATTCTATTTTATATCTTTTCTTCATCCCATTAATAGTATTTAAAGAATTATCAAAATGAACTAAATCACATCCTAGTCTTTTCAAAGGTGTTCCATGCCAACATTGTACAAAAACTTGATCATTTTTTGGATACAGAAAATCAGGAATTTTATAATTAAATATCCAATATTTTGATTTAGCTAAATATTTATTATACTCTTTAGAATTAATTTTAACTATTTTTGTATTTTTATTGTTTTTTAGATTTTCATATTTATCTACATCTTTAAAAGCCCATATAAATTTATAATCACTATATTTTTCATCATTTAAAAGATATAAATATAATGCTTTTGGACTACATGAATAAGATTTTCCTCCAAATGAACAAAATATTATAAATTTATTATCTACTTTTATTCCTAGTGTATCCATTTTATATTTAAGTTTTCTAATAAAATCTAGACTACTTCTAATTATTTTTCTAATTATTACATTTTTTTTAGATATATTTACTATAATTTTTTTTAATTTGCTCATAATTCCACCCATAGCCTTCTCAATGATTTTTATTCTATCATATATATTTTTTTTTTCAACCTTTTTTGGCATTTTCATTGTATAATTCTTTATCAATTATATTAGTTATAATCATTTCTATAATTGACGGTAAATTTGCTTATACTGCAGAATTAATTCGTAAATCATAACCACCCGTGAACGGGTGGTTTGCTCATCCCCTAGAAGGGGAATTACTTGCTCACCACCTGAAAGGCGG
>CALYAJ010000040.1 GCA_944393485.1 uncultured Clostridia bacterium | reverse complement strand
AACAATTTAAAGAAAATCCCAAAGGATATTTTAAATATTTCCAAGAGATTTTAACAGAACATAATATGAAAGGTGTTCCTTTTAAGAAGAGATTATATGTAATTAAGCATTATATATTATTTAGTTATTTGACTAGACAATATACTATGAAAAATATCAAAGGATTAGAAAATAAGGCTTTGTATTTATTGTTAATAATACCTGGTATTATTAAAAGTATTAATTACAAAAACAAATAGACTTCAAAGATAAGATTAATACTATTTTACTATTTTACTATTTATTTAACTGTTTAAATATTACTTGATAAAATAATCAAAAAATAGAAAGAGGATAAAATATATGGAAAAGGGTTTGGTGAGCATTGTAACACCTTGTTATAATGGTGAGAAATATGTGGAAAAATTATTTAACTCAATAATTTCACAAACATATAATAAAATTCAATTTATTTTTATTGATGATGGTTCAAATGATAACACAGGAGAAATTGCAAAAAAATATGAAAAAAGATTTAAAGATAGAAATATAAAATTTAAATACATTAAACAAAAGAATGGCGGACAAGCGGCCGCAATGAATAATGGACTAAAATATATAAATGGAGAATTTTTAGTATGGCCAGATTCTGATGACTATTATGAAAATGACGCATTGGAAAACATGGTAAGTTTTTTAAGTAATAATCTTGATTATAGTGCAGTAAGAGGAAAAGCAGCATTTAGGGAAGATGATTTTGACAACAAAATTGTAGAAATAAGAGGAAGTAAAAATCCTAACAATACAGATTTATTTATGAATTACATAGTTGAGGAAGATACATATTGTTTTACTGGCATTATGATGATTAGAACAGAAGCTTTTGTAAAAAATAATAAAGGTAATAAAATATATGTAAATCGAGCGGGACAGAATTGGCAAATAATACTACCAACTATATATAAAGGAAAAACAGGATATATAGATAGAGTTGTGTACAATGTAATACAAAGAAAGAATAGTCATTCAAGAAGAGAAGAAAAAATGATTGATGTTTTAAGAAGAATGCATAATCATAGAAAAATATTAAATAAGACAGTCGAAAGAATTATTGATGATAAACAAGAAAGAAGAAAATATTTAAGGATAATAAAAGAAAAATATGATACAAAAAGAAATGATTATTTGAAATATAAATTTAATAAAAATTGAATGGAGGAAAAACAATGTCTGAAAAGAAGAAGATAAATTTCTTGTTATATGGAGAAGGTTCTTTTTTAAATAAAGGATGTGAAGCAATTGTAAATACAACAATAAAAAAAATAAAAGAAAATTGCGAAGGTGAAATTATTTTATCTACAAATGATTTAGATGATAGTAAATTTTATCAAGATATAATAACTAAATATGTTAAAGGATATTATAAAGAAGATGAGCTCTCAGAAGATGAAAAGCAAAAAATAGAATATTATAAAACAATACCATTTGACTATACAAATTTTGAAAAGATATATGAAAAAGATTGTTTAAAAGAAATCGAAAATGTAGATATATGTATACATGTTGGTGGAGATAATTATTGCTATGGAGATCCTAACTGGATATATACTATAAATAAAGAAATAAACGAAAAAAGTAAAAAGAATATATTTTGGTGTACATCAATATTTGAAAAAATTGAATCTGATGAAATGATAAGAGATTTAAAAACATATGATTTAATTTTGGCAAGAGAAACTTTAACATATAATGCATTATTAAAATTTATGCCTAAAGAAAGAGTAATGCTAGTACCAGATACGGCTTTTTCATTAGAAAGAAAAGAAGTAAAATTGCCAAGTGTTTTTAATAACAAGGCAGGGGTAGTTGGTGTAAATATAAGTCCATTAATATTTAATTATACTAAAAACGGAGAAGAAGTAATAAAAAGTATAAAAAATACAATAGACTATATCTTAAATAGTACAGAGTTTTCTATTTGTTTAATACCCCACGTATATATAAAAGGAAATAATGATTTAGATACATTAGAGCAAATAAAAGATATGTATAAAAATGAAGAGAGAATACAAGTATTAAATGAAAGAATATATAATTGTGAAGAATTGAAATATGTAATATCAAAATGTAAATATTTGATAGCAGCTAGAACACATGCAAGTATAGCAGGATATTCAAGTTTGGTTCCTACATTGGTTATAGGATATAGTGTAAAATCTAAAGGAATTGCATTAGACTTATTTGATGATTATGAAAATTATGTAATACCAGTAGACAAAATGAAAGAAGAAACATTACTTGACAAATTTAAATTTTTATTAAAAAATACTGAAGATATAAAAGAAATACTGAAAAATAAAATACCAAAATATAAAGAAAAAGCAGAAAATTTAATGAATTTATCATTAGAAAGATTAGAAAAATTAGATAGTAAATATGTAGTAAAAAATAGTAAGTGTACAGGTTGTATGGCTTGCTATAACATATGTCCTAATGGGGCTATAAAATTAAAGGAAAATGAAGAAGGCTTTTTATATCCTGAAATAGATGAAGAAAAATGTATAAAATGTAATTTGTGCAAAAAAGTTTGCCCATCAAACAAAGTATATCAAACAAATTTTGAAGAACCTAGATATTATGCTATTTTTAATTCAAATCAAGAAGATAGAATGAAAAGTTCTTCAGGTGGAATGGTAGCATTATTATCTAAAAGATTTTTAGACAATAATGGTGTAGTATACGGAGTTGAAATGAATGGAAATGTAGCGAAGAATACAAGAATAGCAGAAAAAAAAGAATTATATAAAATATTAGGCTCAAAGTATCTACAAAGTGAAATAGGTAATACATACAAAAAAGTAAAGGAAGATTTAGAAAATAATAAAAATGTATTATTTACAGGAACTCCTTGTCAAATCGAAGGGCTAAAATCTTTTCTAAATAAAGAATATGAAAAATTAATGTGCATTTCAATAATATGTCATGGAGTACCAAGTCCAGGAATGTTTAAAAAATATATTAACGAGCTTCAAAAATATTCAGGAAAGAAGATAAAGAATGTTAATTTTAGAAGTAAAGAAAATGGTTGGCATAATTTTTTAATTGAATATGAATTTGAAGATGAAAGCAGAAAAATCACATCTTTTACATTAGACACATATATGCAAGGATTTTTAAAAAATTATTATTTAAGAGAATCATGTTATAATTGTCAAATGAGATTTGATAAGAAGAATAGTGCAGATATAATAATTGGAGACTTTTGGGGAATAGAAAATGTATTTCCAGAATTAGATGATGATAAAGGCGTATCAGCGCTTATAATAAACTCTGTAAAAGGTGGAAAAATATTTGAAAAAGTAAAGGATGAAGTGATTTATAAGGAAACAACATTTGAAGATATATTAAGAGCAAATCCAGTTCTTATATCATCTGTAAAATATACTAAAAAAAGAGATCAATTCTTTGATATGATTAAGAAAAATGAACTTAATACATCAATCAATTCATTAAATATAGAAAATTTAAAGAAAGAACTTGAAAATAAAGATGATGAAATTAAATATTTAAAAGGACAAATTAATTTAAGAGATATATCAATAGAAGAAAAAAATAGAGAATTACAAAATGTACAAACAGAAAACAAAAATAATTATGATGAGTTACAAAGAATTTATAATAGTAAAAGATGGAAATATACAAATAAAGTTGCTAATATTATAAATAAAATAAAAGGAAAAAAATGTTGATTTTTGAGATGTTTATGTTATAATTACCAAGAAGGAGAATGGTGTATGAAAGAAACTAACAACGATTATAAAATAATTGTGGACAATGTTTACAAGACGTTTAATGTGTATTTAGATAAAGCGAATACGTTAAAAGAAAAATTATTATTTCTATTTACTAGAAATAGAAAAGAAAAAAGAGAAGTATTAAAAGGTATTAATTTAAAAGTGAAAGAGGGAGAAGTAGTTGCTTTAATAGGAACAAATGGAAGTGGAAAATCAACACTTTTAAAATTAATGACAAAAATTATATATCCTAATAAGGGAAAAATAATAACTAATGGAAAGCTAACTTCACTTTTGGAATTAGGAGCAGGATTTCATCCGGATTTTTCAGGTAGAGAAAATATATATTTTAATGCTTCAATATTTGGATTGACGAAAAAAGAGATAGATGATAGATTAGAGGATATTATTGAATTTTCTGAGCTAAGAGATTTTATAGATAATCCAGTAAGAACATATTCATCAGGAATGTATATGAGGTTAGCATTTTCAGTAGCAATTAATGTTGATGCAGATATTTTATTAATTGATGAAATTTTGTCAGTTGGAGATGAACATTTTCAAAATAAATGTTTTGACAAAATGTTAGAATTAAAATCAAAAGGAAAGACAATGGTATTTGTTACACATAACATGAATTCTGTAAAAAAATTATGTGATAGGGCGGTCTGGCTATGTGATGGGAAAATTAAAATGGATGGAAATACAGACGAGGTAGTAGCAGAATATGTAAAAGAAACAAGCTAGAAAGGACAAAATAGTATGATAGATTATGAATTATATCCGGGAAAAGAAAGAAAAGAAAAAGAAAAATATGAAAAAAAAGAACCAATTATTTCTATAATAACACCATATTATAATACTAATAAATACATAGATATAACAGTTAATAGTGTTCTAAATCAGACATTTCCATATTTTGAATGGATAATTGTAGATGATGGCTCAACAAATGAAGAAGATATTGAAAAACTTAAAAATATAGAAAAGTTAGACAATAGAATAAAGGTTTATCATAAGGAAAATGAAGGACCAGCAGCTGCAAGAGATTTTGGAGCTAAAAAAATAAGCGAAACAAGTAAGTATTTAGTATTTTTAGATTCAGATGATTTAATTAATAGTACTTATTTAGAATGTGCATATTGGACATTAGAAACAAATAAAAAAGCATCTTGGGCCTATGCGGATACAATAAATTTTGATGGTCAAGAATTTACTTGGGTAAAAGGATATCATCCTAAAAGGGAAATGAAAGAAAATATATTAGTAATGACAGCAATGATTAGAAAAGAAGCTTTCTTAAAAGTTAATGGCTTTGAAATAAGAGATAAAAATGTTTATGAAGACTGGTGTTTATGGCTAAAAATGATAAAAGCAGAAATGTATCCTGTAAGAATGAGTTTTCTAGGATTTTGGTATAGAAAGAAAGCGATTGAAGAAAGTGAGCTACAACAGTCAAATGCAAACAACAAAAAGAAAGCAATGTCATATGTAAATAAAATTTTATCACAAATAAACGATGACAGGAAAAAGAGCTTTAGTAAAATAAAAAATGGAATACAATATCCAAAAGAAGATTATAATTGGGAAGAAATAGTCGATAAGGTAGATGAAATAATAGTTCCAAAAAAAGAAAAAAAGAATAAAATTAACATTTTAATGATAATTCCTTGGATGACTATGGGAGGAGCTGATAAATTTAATTTAGATATATTAAAAAGAAGTGACAAAAATAAATATAATTTTATTGTTATTTCGACAGAACCCAATAAAAACGAGTGGAGACAATATTTTGAAGAGTCAGCAATAGTATATGATTTGACTACTTTTTTGGATAGAAAGTATTGGACTAGTTTTGTAAATTATATTATAGAAAAAGAGCAAATTGATATTATATTTAATACTAATAGTACATATGGATATAATATTTTGCCATATTTAAAAGTAAAACATCCAGAAATTCCAATAATGGACTATGTTCACATGGAAGAATGGTACAATAGAAATGGAGGATTTTCAAGAGATTCAAGTTCAGTTTCATCTGTTATAGATAAAACTTATGTATGTAATGCTAACAGTGAAAAGATTTTAGTAAATTATTTTAAAAGGGAACCTAAAGATGTTTCAACTATGTATATAGGTGTAGATGAGAAAATTTACGATCCAAGTAAATTTGATAAAGAAAAAATTTTACAACAAATGAATATAAAAACCAATGGAAAGTTCGTGATTAGCTATATATGTAGAATTTCAGAGCAAAAAAGACCATTTTTATTAATAAGAATTATTGAAAAATTAAAAAAAGAAAGAGATGATTTCTTATTTATTATAGCAGGTGATGGACCGTTATTAAAGGATATGAAAAAAGAGGCAAAAAGATTAGGTGTAGACAATAAAATGATTTTCTTAGGAAATGTAAAAGATACTGAGAAAATATATGCTATAAGTGACTTGACAATAAATTGCTCTATTAAAGAAGGACTTGCTCTTACGGCTTATGAATCACTTGCGATGGGGGTTCCGGTTATATCTTGCGATGTAGGTGGACAAAAAGAATTAATAAATAAAGATGTTGGAGTAATAGTGCCTTGTATGCAAAAAGAAAAGGAAATTTTTAATTATAATTATAAAGAAAAAGAAATTATACCATATGTAGAAGGAATAAATAAAATACTTAATAATTTAGAGAGTTATAAGAAAAATGCACGAAAAAGAATTTTGGATGGATTTACTATTGATAATATGATAGAAAACATAGGAAAAATATTTGAAGAAATAAATAAAAATCCTAATAGTAAAAAAATAGAAAATGCTAAAAATATGCATGATAACATAGATATTACTAAAGAATTGATTACAAAGTATTTTATAAGTACACGTGATGAATATTCTTATTTAGCACGCGAATTCAATATTAAAAATGTTGACATAGATTGGAAATTAGAAAAAGAAGAAAATAAAGCAATTTACTATGAGAATACATTAGAATATAAAATAAAACATCCATTTTATGTAATACTTGTAAAATTACATATATACCCTTTAGTAAAGAAAATAATAAAAAGAGGAGAATAATAGATGGTGAATGTCTTTAAGAATTTATATAATTACAGAGAATTATTAAAAACAAATGTGAAGAAGGAAATAAGAGGAAAATATAAAAATTCGTTTTTAGGGGTATTATGGTCATTTTTGAATCCATTATTACAAATTGCAGTATATGCAATTGTTTTTCCGTTAATATTGAGAAATACGCAAGAAAATTATGTAATATTCCTATGTTGTGGATTAATTCCTTGGACTTTTTTCTCAACAGCTATTACTAGGTCAGCATTTACTATGATAGAGAATGGAAATATACTGAAAAAAGTTTATTTCCCGAGAGAAATATTACCTATTTCAGTAGTAACAAGTGAAGCAGTAAATTTTTTGATTTCAACAATAATAATACTTGCATTTGTTTTATGTAGTGGATTAGGTATAACTAAATATGTTTTGTTGTATCCATTAATATTTGTGGCACAATATTTATTATTACTTGCAATATCTTTTATAGTATCAAGTATATGTGTATATATAAGAGATTTACAGCATTTTATAGGAGTGTTTTTACAATTATTATTTTATGCAACACCAATAGTTTATGCACCAGACTCAATACCAGAAAATTTTAAATGGATATTAAATTTAAATCCTATGACATATATAATAAATGCTTATAGAGATATATTCTATAATCAAACAATGCCAGATGTAAAAGCAATTTTTATTTTAATTTGTGTAGTAATTGTAGCAATAGTAATAGGATATTTAATATTTAATAAATTACAAAAAAGATTTGCAGAACAATTATAAAATGGAAAGGTGAAAAAATGAAAAAAGAACAAATTTTAAAATATCTAAGAACTTTAGCAGTAATAATTATTTTGAGCATTGTAATTGAGACATTAATTGTAATTTATAATTTTGCGATCAATAAAATATATACAAAATTGCATTTTATAGGAAATCAAACAATAGAGATTTCTAAAGATAATATTGAATTTGAAGAAGATGAAACAAATCAAATAATAAAGGTAAAAAATACAAGTAACGAAAGAATTTATAATGTTACATTACAATTGAACGAAAATAACAAAGATGTATACTTAAGGATTATTTATAATAACCAAGCAAAATTTATGCCTAGAGAAAATGAAAATGGTACAAAGTTCAAAGTTTATTTTATAAATGGAATAGATTTACAAGAATTTGAACTAAATTATCCTAAAACACAAATAGATATAAATAAAGTAGATAAAATACTTATAAATGATAATATAACCTATATGCCTGCAATAGAATTTTCATTTATACAATTAGGAATAATTTTTATAATTTTGATAGCAATATATATATTATTTAAATTATATAAATTACTAAAGCAAAAGGAAATATCAATAAGGAAAGAAAATGTATTTTTAATATTAGCAAGTATAGTTGGAATATCTTTCATATTTATAAATGTACCACAAGCAAGATATGATGAACATGCACATTATTGGAAAGCATATGAAATATCAAGTGGAAATATAATATCTAACAATAGTAATGGTTTGCCTAAAAGTGTAATAGAATTGTTTAAAAGAGCAGATGGAACTTATCCAAATAGAGAATTTAACTATGAGACAATAAAAGAAAAAATAGATGATCAATTAAATGAAGATGACAAAGAATTCTTTTCTGTTGGAGCAAGTGGCTCATTAACACCAATTAGTTATATACCACAATTGGTAGGTATTACAATAGGTAGAGTATTAAGTGTAAGTCCATTAATAATTTTATATTTAGGAAGACTTACTAATTTGATTGCGTATATTGCTTTAATATATTTAGCAATAAAAATGATGCCGTTTGAAAAGTGGAAAGCAATAATAATGATAATTGCGTTATTCCCTATGAGTATAGATTTAGCGGCAACGGTGTCTCCGGATGCAGTAATAATATCAACGACAATACTTGCAATTTCTTATGCAATGAAATTAAAATTTAAGGATGAAAAAATCAATTTAAAGCAAATCTCATTACTGGGAATACTTTGCATGATACCAACAGTTTGTAAAATTGTATATTTCCCAATCTGCTTATTAGTATTTATGCTACCAAAAGAGAAATTTGAAAACAGATTGAAGAAAAATTTATCTTGGATAATAGTATTGTTGATAACTTTTATACCATATTTAGTTTTAAATAGTATAGTATCAACTGGAGGATGGGATATTCAAATAAGAACAAATCCAACAGAGCAGATTTTATTTACAGCATCAGATTTAGTAAGAGATATTGGTACAGTAATAAATACATTTTATGAAAAAGCTTCTGAGATTTTTGATACAATGGTAGGGGGATGGAATACAGTACAAATTTTAGTAGTATTTATTTTTATAATATTAGTAATGGCCATTTTTATGAAGAATGGAGAATCATCAAAATATAAATTTACTAAAAAAGATAAAATACTTCTAACTATTATGGTTATAATAGAAAGCTTAGGCGTTGTTGCAGCAATGTATATAACTTGGACACAAGCTCAATTAAATTATGTAGAGGGAGTTCAAGGAAGATATTTCTTACCAATTATTCCTTTACTTTGTTTATTATTAAGTAGTGATAAAATAGAGTGTAACATAAAAAATAAAACTATAAAATATGCAATTATAACTGTATTAATTTTTAGTTTAGTATGTGGATATTCAATTAGAACATATATTTAATATAAAAAAATGGAGGAAAGATGGAAAAAATAATAAAAAAAATACTAACAAAAGAAGTTATTTTATATGTAATATTTGGAATATTTACAACATTAGTAAACCTAGGTTCATTTTATATTCTGAATTCTTTATTTAAATGGGATGAAAATTTATCAAATTTTATTGCAATTATACTTGCCGTATTATTTGCCTATATAACAAATAAAGATTTAGTATTTCATTCAAAAGCAAAAGGAGTAAAAGAAAAATTAACTGAATTTGGAAAATTTGTGATGGGTAGAGCTTTTACTATGTTAATAGAATTTTTTGGAGGGATGTTATTATTTAAGACTCCTATGCCAGAAATTATAAGCAAACTATTAATAACTGTTATAGTAGTTATATTAAACTTTTTTATTAGCAAATTTTTTGCTTTTAAAAGTAAAGAAGATGAAAAAAAGTAAATATATTTATTAGTGTTATAAAAACTAGAAAAGAATAACTTTTCTAGTTTTTTTGGCGAAAATAGTAAAAAATGAAATTGACTTATATGGTCTGTTATGATAATATTACATTAATGAATAAGGGAGGAAGTTATGAAAAAATTATTGTCAATAATAACTATAATTTTGTTAATTGCTTTTGAATTTTACGTTCCAATGGAAGCATATGCTCAGGAAAAATTAGAAGAAAATCCAAACATTAATGAAGAGCAAACTATAAGTGATGAGACTCAAAATAATGATAATGAAGACAAAGAACAACAAGAAGATAAAGAACAAGCAGAAGAAAATACAAATATGGATTATGAAGATAATCAAAATATTACAGATGAAATAAAAAATGATACGAACAATATAGATGAAGAAAATATAGTTACAGAAAATGAAAAACTAAATTTGCAACAAGAAAAAGGAATAGACAAAAATGATGAAGAAGCAAATTTACAATTAAAAAGTTCTATAAAATTAGAGTGGGATATATATGCAATAAGAACTATATTGCCTGGAAATAGAGCTGTAGGAATAGATGGAGGAAAGACAGAAAATGGGGCAAATGTGAATTTATGGGATGACATAAGCACCAATCAACAAAGATTTAAATTTGAATATCATGAAGAAGGATATTATACAATAATAAATGTAAAATCAGGAAAATTATTAGATGTAGTAGCCTCAGGAATGACAAGTGGAACACTAGTAGACCAATGGGAAGATAATGGAGGACATGATAATCAAAAATGGATATTAGAAAAAACAAAAGATGGATATTATAATATAATATCAAAATTAAATGGAATGTATTTAACAGTAAATGGAACAGGAGCAAATTGTGATTTATTATGCGTTAAGACTGCAACAGGAACATCGAATCAAAAGTTTAAACTACTAGAAAAAGGAGAGCCTAAAGGAGAAAAAACACTAGAAGAAGGAGTATACAAAATAGTATTAGCAAATGCACCAACACAAAGTTTAACTGTAGATGGCGGAAAAACAAATAATGGAGCCAATGTACATATATGGACGTATTCAGATGTCAAACAACAACAATTTAGATTAGAATATGATGGAGAAGGATACTATGAAATAATACCAGTACATTCAGGAAAAAGATTGGATGTTGTAGGAACAGGAAATGAATCAAACGTAGATCAATGGGAAGAAAACGGAGGAAATGATAACCAAAAATGGGTAATAAGAAAAAGTGGTCAAGGAAATTATAATATTATTTCTAAAAGAGATTCATTATATTTAGATGCATATAAATCAGGAACATCAAATGGAACTAATATAGAAGTATATGAACAAAGTGGAGGAAAAGGACAAGAATTTAAATTAGAAAGAATTGATAATCAAGAACTAGTAAAGCCAGAAGAAGGAACATATAAAATAGTATTAGCAAATGCACCAACACAAAGTTTAACAGTAGATGCTGGAAAAAGAGATAATGGAGCAAATGTACATATATGGGAATATGTAGATTGTTTACAACAGCAGTTTAATTTGGAAGATGTCGGTAATGGATATTATGAGATAATACCGCTAAATTCAGGTAAAAGATTAGATGTAGTAGGAACAGGAAATGAATCTAACGTAGACCAATGGCAAAATAATGGAGGAAATAATAATCAAAAATGGAAATTTGTTAAAAGTGAACAAGGAAACTATAATATTATTTCTAAAAATGGTGGACTATATTTAGATGCATATGGGTCAAGTACATCAAACGGAACTAATATTCAAGTTTATGAAAAAAACGAAGGAAAAGGACAAGAATTTAAATTAGAAAAAATTGAAAATAAAAGTGAAAGAACAGTAGATGATAATGTATATAAATTGGCACCTCAAACAAATACAAATATAGTAGTAGAAGCATCAGCAAGTAATTATGATAATGATGGAAGAATACAAATATGGGAAGATACTGAAGCTCCAGCCCAAAGAATTAATATACAATATATTGATGGATATTATAAATTATCAATGTATCATAGTGGAAAATGTTTAACAGTAAAATACAATAATATTAAAAGTGGTTCAGAAATAGTTCAATATGAATGGAATGGCGGAGATAATCAAAAGTGGATTATAAGAGACAATGGAGATGGAAGTATAGGTATATTACCATTATTAAATACTGATTTGACAATAGATATACTTGGAGTAATAGGAAATGGCTCAATACTAGAATTATATAATAATGAGAAAAATGCAAAACAGAGATTTTGTTTACTTAAATACTTTGATAAACATATAGAAGAAGGAACATATGGTGTATCTGGACTAAAAGTAAAGGGAACTGGAGGATATGATCTTAGATATTATAAAGTAGGTAATGGAAGTAAAAAACTATTCCTTAACTTTTCGATACATGGATTTGAAGATTCATATAGTTATGATGGAGCAGAGCTTACATATATGGCTGAGCAATTTTACAGTTATTTAAGAAAGAATATAACAGAAGATTTAGTAAATGAATGGACAATCTATATATTACCAGTATCAAATCCAGATGGACAATATAATGGTTGGACAAACAATGGTCCAGGTCGTACTACACTATATAGTTGGGCACCAGGTAATAAAGGAATTGATATGAATAGATGTTTTCCTGTGGGTTATAAATCATTATCAGGAGATAGAAATTATACAGGAACACAATCATTACAAGCATATGAAGCTGGTTCTCTAAGAGATTTTATAGTAAATCATACAGGTTCACAAAATATTGTAATAGATGTACATGGATGGTTAAATGAGACTATTGGAGATGATGGTATAGGTTGGTATTATAGAAATCAATTTGGAATATCTAATCATATAGGTTCTTATGGAAGTGGATATTTAATTAATTGGGCAAGAAGTTTACCGAATACTAGATCAATGTTATTAGAATTACCACAAGTGTGGAGCCATTCTCAAACCATGGATTGGGGATATGTAAATAAATTTAATAATGCAACAATGCAAATATTAAAAGATTTTTAGAGGAAAGAGGCAATTGGATGAAAGTATTAATTATTATTCCGGCTTATAATGAGGAATTAAATATAGTAAAAACTGTAAAAGATATAACAGAAAATACAAAATATGATTATGTAGTAATAAATGATGGTTCAAAGGATAAAACTAAAGAAATTTGTGAAAGTAATAATTTTAATTTAATATCATTACCAATAAATTATGGATTAACCAGTGCTATACAAGTTGGAATGAAATATGCTTTAAAAAATAATTATGATGTAGCAATACAATTTGATGGAGATGGACAACATCAAGCAAAAGAATTAAGCAAATTAGTAAATGAAATAGAACAAGGTTCAGACATTGTAATAGGCTCTAGATTCGTAACTGAATCTAAGCCTAAAACAATGAGAATGTTAGGTAGCAATTTAATAACATTTATAATTAAGTTAACCACAGGAAAGAAAATAAAGGATCCTACATCTGGAATGAGAGCATATAATAGAAGTGCTATTGAAGAATTGGTATATAATCCAGGGCTTTCACCAGAACCAGATACTATTGTATATATGATAAAAAAGAAAAAGAAGATAAAAGAAGTACAAGTAGAGATGAAAGAAAGAGAATTTGGAGAAAGTTATTTAAAACCAATTAGAGCAATGAAATATATGATTAATATGTTTTGTTCAATAATTTTTATAAGAAGCTTTACAAAGAAAAAATAGTGGAGGTAATGAAATGTCAATTACATTAAGAATATTATTAATTATAT
The DNA here is from genome assembly GCA_944393485.1 of uncultured Clostridia bacterium. Classification (GTDB taxonomy): domain Bacteria; phylum Bacillota; class Clostridia; order TANB77; family CAG-508; genus Merdicola. The sequence continues at coordinate 921 of CALYAJ010000040.1, read as the reverse complement.
GCTCTGTAATATCTTTTATACTTTGCATAAAGAAAATAAAAAAATCTGAACTAAAAATTGAAAATTCAGTAATTTGGCTTTTAGGAAGTATTTTATTAATATTAATGAGTATTTTTTCAGGTGCAGTTTCTTGGGTATCATCAGCTTTAGGTTTTGAAGCACCAGTAAATTTTGTTTTTCTATGTGTAATAGGATTTTTATTGATAGAGGTATTTTTAGATAATATAAGAATATCTAAATTATATGAAAAAGTAAAAGATTTAAATCATTATATAGCACTTAAAGAAAACGAAGAAAAACAGAAGAAAGGATAGTCGTATGAAGATAATAAGTATAATAATATATTTAATATGCTCAGTAGGAGGATTAGTATTAATAAAATCTGAAGCAAATAGTGTAAATATAGCAATGCAAAATGGTGTTTTTAATTTATCAATGGGCTTTAAATCAATTTTAGGATTTATAGCGTATATATGTAGCTTTTTAATATATACATTTTATATTATAAAACAATTTGATTTAAGTTATATATTTCCTATAATTACAGGTATTACTCAAGTATTAGTTATTTTAGCGGGTGTATTTTTATTTAAGGAAACAATGAATACATATGCGATAATAGGTGTGTTTCTAATTATAGCAGGAATTACATTGTTAAATATAAAATAAATAGATATTAAAATTCATAATTAAACTATAAAAAAGGAGGAAATGCCAATGAAAAAGGTAATATCGTTGATATGTATACTATTATTAGTTGCAATAGAAATATGTATTCCATTAAATTCTTATGCAATAGAAGAGAATGAAAATACTCAAAATATTGTTGAAAACAATAATGAAATAGAACAAGAGAGAAATCAAAATACTAATAATATAGTAGATGATAATACAACAAACGAAGCAGGAAACAATACAGAT
>CALYAJ010000039.1 GCA_944393485.1 uncultured Clostridia bacterium | reverse complement strand
TCTGGAAAAACAACATTGAATTTTTTTATCAATTTAATTTTGTATTTTTTTATCAATTTTATATTGACTTTTACATTGTCTTTTTTAAGGGGGTATATGTCTGATATTACTTGTGAAATAACACTTGTAAAAAGAGGCATTTATACCATTAACATTCTTGATGATCCGATAAAAACATTATTAAAGAAAATAGAAAAACGAGAAGAAAAAATAATAGCAAATGCTCAAAAAGACTCATGATTATTCTCTAGATCTTTCTACTAGCAGACATTTCGACACTAACAAAATTTTAGTAATTAAAAAAACACCTTATAGGGAACAGATTCAAATTCTGTTCTCTTGTTCTTTTTTTAATGTCATTTTAAATAATATTTTATTTAATTTGATAATATTAAGTAATATCAATGTTTCTAGGTATAAATTAGTAAGTTATTTTTAATAATTCATATTTTATAAGCAAGCTTCCTGTTCTTTCATTTTTATCTTCAAATTTTTAAATATTTTTTGTTTAATTAACTGCTTATTAATATAAAAAAGTTATAAATATTAAAAAAGTTTGTATCCTTAGATACAAACTTTTTACATCAATATTTTAGATGGTCGAGGTGACAGGGATCGAACCTGCGACCTCATGGTCCCAAACCACGCGCGCTACCAACTGCGCTACACCTCGATTTACAGAGTACCAATATAATATAGCATACAAAAAAAGAAATTTCAAGACTTTTTTCATAAAATTTTAAAAAAACTTGAATAATCAAATTATAACTGTTATAATATTAGACGTACATGCACCAGTAGCTTAGCTGGATAGAGCATTCGGCTACGAACCGAAAGGTCGGGGATTCGAATTCCTCCTGGTGCACCAAGCCAAGAATTATAAGTAATTCTTGGCTTTTTTAAGTGCTCTTTTAGCATACGGCACATTAAACTTAGTAAATTAATTTATTTACTAATATTTTATACAAAATTTGGATTATATTTTTCTAAAACATATTTATTTGTAGTTTTTTCAAAAGCTATTGACTTAGAAGAAATTGATTTTTGTCCAGCTTTATATCCTACTAAAATATAGCTATAACAAGCAATTATTATTGATATGTATGCAGTTTTTTTATCTTCACAATAAATTTCATAATTGTGTAAATCATTAATAATAGTATTATTATGTTCTACTTGTGCAATTTGATTATTATCTAAATAAATTGCAGAAATAGTTTTTTCTCCTAATCCAATTTGATATGATAAATATTCTTTATTATTATATGTAAGATTAAAATAAAATGTTCTAAGAAATAAGCTATTTTTAATCATTGACCTAAATATATTACCAACAACATTATTATTTTCTAATATATTATAAGTTCTAAACTTTTTCTTAGTGCTGGGAAATAATTTATTAGTACATTCAAAAGAAAATGTTTTATCATAAAAAGAGCCATTAAGACTTACTTCCATACTACCTAATTGACCTTCAAAAGAAATATTTCCTATAATTTGATTATTATCTATAATTTCAAATTCACCACTATACAAATCTTTATTTTTTTGTTTTAATAATAATTCCATATTTACATCCTCCAATTATTAAAAAATTACAAATTAATTTTAACATATATAAATTAATTTGTAATAAAATAAAAAATTCAATTTACACAAACAAATATTTGTGGTATATTATCAAAAACAAATGTTTACAAAGGAGGAAAAAATGAAATTTGTACATATGGCAGATATGCATTTTGATAGTCCATTTACAAGTTTGTCCAGAATAGAAGGTCTATCAGATACAAGAAGACTAGAGCAAAGAAAAGTATTTAAAAATATAATAGAATATATAAATGAAAATAATATAGATTATTTATTTATTTCTGGAGATTTATATGAAAATGAATATGTAAGATATAGCACAATAGAATATATAAATAATTTATTTAAAACAATTTCTAATACCAAAATATTCATAGCACCAGGAAATCACGATCCATTTTTAATTAATTCATATTATGCAAAATATGAATGGAATGATAATGTATATATTTTTAAAAATAAATTAGAAATGATAAATTTAGGAAATATAAATATATATGGATATGGATTTTCAAGATACTATTCAGATGGAATAGATTTAAATATTCCATTAGATAATGAAAAAATAAATATTTTAATTGCACATGGTGATTTAAATGCAAGTAAAAAAGGTGATGAATTATATAATCCCGTAGATAATAAAGATTTATTAAAATTTGATTATGTGGCATTAGGTCATATTCATAAACCAAAATATGATGATAAAATTGTATATCCAGGTTCACCAATATCTTTTGGATTTGATGAATTAGGAAAGCATGGAATTATTACTGGAGAAATAAATAATAAAAAAATAAAAACAGAATTTATTCCATTAGATAATAGAGAATTTATAAAATTAGATTTTGATATTTCTGAAATTAATTCTCAAGAAGAATTAATAGAAAAAATAAATGAATTAAAAATAAATAAAAATAATTTTTATGAATTAATATTTATTGGAAAAAGAAATTTTGAAATTAATTTATATAATATAAATAAATTAATAGAAAATAATAATATTTTAAAAATAAAAGATTTTTCAAAAATAAAATATGATTTAGAAAAAATAAAAAATGAAAATAATTTAAAAGGATTTTTTGTAAAAAATATTTTAGATAAAATAAATACATTGGAAACAGAAGAAGAAAAAGAAAAATATTTAAAAGCAATCGAAATAGGATTAGAAGCTTTAAATTAATTTGGAGGAAATAAACTTGAAGATAAAAGAATTAAATATAAATGGATTTGGAAAATTAAAAGATAAAAATATTAAATTTAATGAAGGCATAAATGTAATTGTTGGAGAAAATGAAAGTGGTAAATCTACTTTATTAAAATTTATAACAAGTATATTTTATGGAATTTCAAAAAATAAAAGAGGAAAAAGTATTTCTGATTATGAAAAATTCAAACCATGGAATAGTGAAATATATTCTGGAAAAATAAAATATAAATTAGATAATAATAATGAATTTGAAGTATATCGTGATTTTAATAAAAAAAGTCCAGAAATATATAATAATTTTGGAGATGATATAACAGCTTTATTTAATGTTGGAAAAAATAAAGAAATTCCATATTTTTATGAACAAACAAAAATAGACGAGGATTTATTTGTAAATAGCACAGCCGTAATGCAAAATGATGTTAGAATAGATAAATTAACTCAAAATATGATAATTCAAAAAATATCTAATTTGGCTACAACTGGTGCGGACAATATTTCGTATAAAAAAAGTATAGAAAAATTAAATAAAAAACAATTAGAAGAAATAGGAACAGAAAGAAGTCAAGACAGGCCAATAAATAAAATAAATAATGAATTAATTAATTTAAAAAATGAAAAAAATAATTTAGAAGAAATTAATGATGAAAAATATGAAATTGAAAAAGAATTAAAATTAATAAAAAATAATATAAATAATTTAGAAAATGAAAATAATTTTTTAAATAAATTAAAAAAAATAAAAAATAATTATTTAATAGAAAATCAAAAAATAAAATTAAATAAAGAATTAATTGAAGAAATAAATAATAAAATAAATAATTTAGAAAATGAAAAAGAAAAAATAAATATTAAAAAAATTAATTTTGAAAAAATAAAAATAAATAAATATATTTTAATTAATTTATTTTTATTAATAATTATTTTTTTAATTAATTTATTTTTAAAAAATATTTATTTTAATTTTTTATATTTAATTTTATTAATTCCATTTATTATTTATTTTTATAAAAAAATAAAAATAAATAATAAAAATAAAAAAATAATAGAAAATAATAAATTAGAAATAAATAAATTAAATAATGAAATTAATTTATTATTAGAAAATAAAAAAGAAAAAATAAAAGAATTAAATGATTTAGAAATTAATGAAGAAAATTATTTAAAAAAAGAATTAGAAAATAATTATAATGAAAAAATTAATTATTTAAATATTAATGAATTAAAAAATGATTTTTTAACAGATAAAATAGAAAATAAATTATCTGAATTAAATAATAAAATAAATGAAGAAAAATTAAAAATGCATAAATTAGATTTAGACGAAAGAAATATATTTAATAAATTAGATAATTTATCAAAAATAGAAGAAAGAATTGAATATTTAAATGAAGAATCTGAAGAATTAAAAAATAAAAATGATATTATAGAAATAGCAAAAGAATATTTGAATCTTTCATATAAACAAATGAAAGAAAATGTTACTCCTACATTTTCAGAAGAATTATCAAATACAATTTATAAAATATCAAATGGAAAATATAAAAATGTAAAAATAACAGATAATGATATTGTGGTAGAAGTTGAAAATGGAAAATATATTCCAATAGATTTATTAAGTACAGGTACAATTGATCAATTATATTTTTCTTTAAGAATGGCTATATTAAAAGAAGTATCTGAAGAAGAATTACCAATTTTCTTAGATGAAGCATTTGTATTTTACGATAAAAATAGATTAATAAATACAATTAATTATTTATCTAAAAATTTAAATAAGCAAATAATTATTTTTTCATGCACAGAAAGAGAATTAAATATATTAAATAATTTAAATATTAAATATAATTTAATAAAATTATAATAATAAATACTGCTAATAAATTTTTAGCAGTATTTAAATTTGCTTAAATAAAAAATAATTCTTTATAATTTAAATTATGACAATAGCTTGTAATTTCTACGGATATATAATAAAATAGCAAATGAAAATAGAAATAAAAAAGCACAAAAGAAAAAAATTATAATAAAGATATCACAAATTGTAAAAAACTTTTTTAATATACATTACTTAAAATGACAAAAAAAGTTAATACAATATATTAAAATAACAAATATATTAAAGAAGTTATGAGGTGGTAAAGGATGTTTCAAAATATAAACATAGAAAATAATTACATAAATGATAATGATACAAGGAATAGACAAATTAAACAAAATTTTATTAAAGAAAATTTTTCGAAGCAAAATATTATATTATATATAATTTCATTTATGGTATCAATGGTTCAATTTGGGAATGGTTTAGCACCATTTGCAATAGCAATTATAGCAGCTATGCTTAGTAATAATATTCCTATAATAATTACATATATACTTACTTGTATAGGAACTTGTATTGGTTTTGGAGGTTCAGGATTACTTACATATTTATTAACTAGTTTAATATTGGTAGTATTTTCAATATTTTTAAGACCTAAAATTGATGAAGCTACAGATCAAAAAAATTTAACTCCACATTTAATAGTTTCATGCTTTATTGTACAAGTATTAAAAATAATAATGGGACCAGTTCTTATATATGATGTTTTAGTAGCAATTGTCTATACAATAATAACAATTGTATTTTATAAAATATTTATGAATTCTGTTTTAGTAATAAAAGAATCTAAAATAAAAAAAGCATTTTCTATAGAAGAAATAATTGGGACAAGTTTATTAGTTGCAATTGCAGTATCAGCATTTAAAGATTTAACAATTTTCAATTATTCAATTAGAAATATATTAAGTGTTTTTATAGTTTTATTTTTAGGATGGCAAAATGGAATTTTAGTTGGTGCAACATCTGGAGTAATAATAGGTTCTGTTTTATCAGTAATACAGAACGGTGATCCAATATTAATTGCTGCATTTGCAATTTCTGGAATGATTGCAGGCTTACTAAATAAAATTGGAAAAATAGGTGTAATACTTGGATTTATAATAGGTACAGTAATATTAAATTATGTGGCTAATGGAAATACAACTTCAGTTATAATGATACAAGAAATATTAATAGCTGCTATTGGTTTACTTGCAATGCCAAAGAATATAAAAATAAATATAGAAGATATGTTTGACCATTATAAATATTTACCAAAAGCACCTACAAATAGATTAGAAACAAGTACAGATACAGCATATAAATTAAATAATGTATCAAATGCTATTTCAGAAGTAGCAAAAACATATAAAGAAGCTGCAGCAACAATTTTAGAAGACGAGGAAGTTGAGGAAGAAAGAAATAAAGAAATATTTGTTACAGAATTAGAAAATAATATTTCAGACTTAAGAGACAATGTAATTTATGATGATTTAATTAATGAAGATTCGCCAATTGTAGATGACATTTTTAAATTTTTAATAAATAATAATGAAATAACAGTTAAAGACTTATTAAAAATTTTTGAAAAACATAATAATTATATTTTAGGATTTGATGATTCTGAATTAAGTAAAAAATTAACACAAGAAATAGAAAAAATGGTTAAAGCAATAAATTCATCATATAGAATAAGTAAATTAAATTTTATTTGGAAAAAAAGAATAATAGAAAATAAAGAAGCTATGGGAACACAGTTAGACGGAATATCTAAAACAATTTCTGACATAGCAGATGGAATAAATAATAATATACAAAAAAATAATATTTCTGAAAAAGAAAAAATTATTAGATTATTAGAACAAAAAAATATAAATACAAAAGAGCTTAATATAAAAAAAGAAAAAAATGGAAAATTAGAAATTACTATTTATATAAATCCATGTAGTGAATATGAAGATAAAGAAGTATTAGAAGTGGAAGAATGCTTATCAGATAAAATAAAACCAATACTTTCTAAATTTTTTAAACAAAAATTAGAAATTCAATCAGTAGATTGTGCTATGCAAAATGATGAAAAAATATGCTGCTTTAAATATATAAGCCAAAACAAATATACTTTACAATATGGAATTGCAAAGAAAACAAAAAATGGTAGTCCAGTAAGTGGCGATACTACATTAAAAATGAAATTACAAGATGGAAAACAATTAGTTGCAATAAGCGATGGAATGGGTTCTGGACCTAATGCAAGAAAAAGTAGCCGAATTGCTACGCAAATGCTAAAAAGATTGTTGGCATCTGGATTTAATAAGGAAACATCATTAGATATAATAAATTCAAATATGTGTTTAAATTCAGAAGATGATTCATATGCTACATTAGATATAGCAATATTTGATCTGTTTGAAGGAAATGTAGAATTTATAAAAAATGGAGCATCACCAACATATATTAAGAACAGAAGACATGTAGATATCATAAAAAATTTAACTTTACCAGCAGGAATCTTAAAGGACATTGATTTAAAAATATCTGATAGAGATTTAGATGAAAATGAGATATTAGTAATGTGTAGTGATGGTATAATTGAATCAAATTCAGAATATGAAAATAAAGAGTTATGGCTAAAATATTTATTAGAGGAAATGGAAACAGATAATCCTCAAAAAATAGCGGATATAATACTTGCAGAAGCTGTAGACAATAACTATGGTATACCAAAAGATGATATGACAGTAGTTGTAGTTAAACTAGAAAAAAATTAAGATTGAAGTTGATATTTAAATTCAATATATAAAACAAAAAAAGTACATTCATAATGTACTTTTTTTATGTTTATATTGTAATTTATTGTAGAAATATGATATTATGTATGTGTAAAAAAACGAATTAATTCTTACGGAGGAAATGAAATGGGAAGAGGAAAAAGATATAATGGGGAAGCAAAATTAAACATGAAAAAAGTCTTTGCAGTAATAATAGCATTAGTAGTTATAATCATGTTCATTTTTATTATATATAAATTAGTCGCTAACGGACAAGGGACACGAATGACTAGCGTATATTATTTTACAGCTTTAGAAAATAATAAATATGGAGTAATCAATAATAAAGGTGAAACAATAATAGAGCCTTCATATCAAGAATATATAGTTATTCCAAATAGTGGAAAAGATATTTTCTTATGCACATATGATGTAGATTATGATAATAATACATACAAAACTAAGGCTTTAAATTCAAAAAATGAGGAAATATTTACAGATTATTCACAAATAGAAGCTATATCAAATTATGATGAAAATAATAATATAACATATGAACAAAATGCTTTAAAAGTACAAAAAGATGGAAAATATGGAATAATAGATATAAATGGAAATGAATTATTACCATGTGAATATGATGATTTATATTCTTTAAAAAATACAGATAATAGTATAATAATTGAAAAAGATGAAAAAAAAGGTTTAGTAGATAGTACAGGTAAAAAAGTAATAGATACAATTTATAAAGATATATTACCTTTAGGAGATGACTATAAATTAGGATATATAGTTGTTGACGAAAATAATAACTATGGAGTAGTAGATTGTAATAATCAAGAAGTATTAGAACCACAATATGAAGATATAAAATCAATGACAGATGATGGAAAATATATTGTTAAAGAAAACGAAAATTGGGAATTAGTAAATAAAGATGGAACAGTTAATGAAATTACAGCATTAGAGAATGCTGATGATGTTGCAGGAATTAAACTAGGAAATATTATTATTGAAAATAACAACAAATTTGGTGTAATTAATCAAGACGGAGATGAAATAGTTTCTACAGATTATGATGATATAAAATTTGCGTTTACAGATACATTTATTATTGAAGAAGATGGAAAATATGGATTAGCAAATTCAGAAAATAAAATTGTAATTGATCCTATATATGAAACAATGAATTATATAGATTCAGCTGATTTAATAGAGGCATCAGAAGATGGAATTACATCTAACTTAATAGATAGTAGTTTAGAAACAAAATTATCAGGAATAGTTTCTGAAATTAATACAAATAAGAGTTATATAAAAATAAGGGTAGATGATGAAGATAAATATTATAATTATAGATTTGAAGAACAATCAGAAAAAGATATTAATACATCAAATACATTATTTTTAACAAAGCAAAATAATAAATATGGATTTGTAGATAAAGATGGAAATGAAGTAGTTGAATGCACTTATGATGATGCAAGAACACAAAATGCATATGGTTATGCTGCAGTTCAAAAGGATGGAAAATGGGGAGTTATTGACCAAACAGGAAAAGTTGTAGTAGAGCCAACATATGATTTATCAGACAGTATGCAAATAGACTTTATAGGAGAATGGCACTTAGGAAACATTGATTCAAATGCAACATATTATACAAAATAAACAAAAGAAGGAGTTTAAATGGAACTAAAGACGAGATATCAATATACGTATTTCATATATCCGTATATTATAGAAAAATGGAAATATTCTAAATATATTCAAAAATTATTAAAAACCAAAAATTGTACTCTTAGATTATTTGAAAAGCAAAAAGACTTGGATATTTATAATAAATTTTTACCAAAAGCAAGAAAATTCATGTTTCCAACTTTTGAATTTTCGGATAATAAAAGAAAGAAATTTGAAGAATTAGATGTAGGAATGAAAGCAACTATACTTCAAAAATATCCTTGTTCAATTTTTGAATATAGTTTAGAGAATAATATACAAGGAAAAGCTGGAAGAGCAGAAGGTATTTTTTTTAAAATCGAAAAAATAGAGATAATATGCTTTAATACGGGAGAATGCTTTATTTTATTAAAAACAATGATAGAAGATTCTAACAATTTTGAAGATGTATTAAATTTTAATTATAAATTTAAAGATATAAAGTCAGAATTCATATCTATGAAGCAATTTGACAATATAAAAATACAAGCAGATAAATTTTCGAGTATAAAAAAATTAACAGAATTTATAGAAGAACTAGCTGGCGGGGATTTAAAGAAAAGTAGAAATATCACAGAAACAAATAAATTTTTAACATTTTCTTATACATGTGTTGATCAAAATTTCTGGAATAAAACAAAAGAATTCGACGATATTAAACATCAATTTTATAAATATATAAATGTATTGCCTAACAACTATAATTTAAATGTAGAACTTAGCAATAAAGATAAGAAAATAGCTATTATGGATAAATGGGAATATATAAAGATTGGATTTTCTAAACAAACGACTGCAATCCTAACATCTGGAATAGATACATTTAATTATACAAAGCTTCCCTTCTTATATGAAAATGTATATATTTATATGTATGTATTAGAGTTATATAAAAAAATATTTATACAAAAAATGACTGAAAAATATAAAATATCAACAGGTTATAAAAAAATAAGAAAAGAATTTTTAGAATTTACACAAAATATATGGCTACAAGATATTACAAATGATGACATTGGAAGCTTATTATGTAATAGCTGGTCTTTAAATTTAGAATTAGATAAAGCATATTGGAAATTAAAAAATGAATATGATATTTTATATAAAGAAAGTAATATAGAAAAGACAGCTAAAACAAATAAAATAATTTTGGTGATTTTATTAGTTTCGCTGGGATTAAACATAATAAACTTTATAAATTTATTTTGGGAATAGGGGGACGGCCCTTTTCCCATTTTTTATAGTATAGTAAAAATCGTCAGATTTTTACTATACAACAAGGTTAAGTTACCTATGTTCGTGCGATTGCAAAGCAATTCACACAAAATTTCCCTAAAGGAGAGAAAAAATGATTAGATGTGGTACTGATATTATTGAAGTTGAAAGAATTAAAGATGGAATAGAAAATATAGGAGATAAATTCTTAAACAGAATTTATACAGAAACAGAAATTGAATATTGTAATAGTAAAAAAGTGCAAAAATATCAAAGCTTTGCAGGTAGATTTGCTGCTAAAGAAGCAATTTTTAAAGCTTTAACAGATGTTATAGAAAATAAATATAAAATTGAATGGAAGGACTTTGAAATAATAAATAACGAAGAAGGAAAACCACTAGTAATAATTAATAATGAAAATATAAAGAATAAGATTAAAGATATAGATATAAGTATCTCACATTGTAAAAGCTACGCGCAGGCTGTATGCATTGCAGAGATTATGTAGGAGGATATTATGAAATTATTTGATACACATTGTCATTTGGATGATGAGAGATTTAATGAAGATAGAGAAGAACTTATAGGAAATTTAAGAAAAGATGGTGTAGAGAGACTTGTAACAGCCGGATATAGTTTAGAAGGCTCAAAAAGAGCCGTAGAATTAAGCGAAAAATATGATTTTATATATGCTACAATTGGGATTTCTCCAAATGATATTCCAGAAACAATAGAAGAATTAGACGAAGAATTAAAACAAATTGAAGAAATATTTATAAATGCCAAAAAGGTTGTAGCCGTAGGAGAAATTGGACTCGACTATCACTGGAACACAGAAAATAAAGACATACAAAAACAAGCCTTTATAAAACAAATTGAATTAGCTAACAAATTAAATCTTCCAATTCAAATTCACACTAGAGATGCTGTGATGGATACTTTAGAAATTTTAAAAAATTATCCTGTAGATAAAAAAGGAATATTTCATTGTTGCCCATTTAATAGAGAATTGGTTAAAGAAGGCCTTAAGCTTGGATTTTACATATCTTTTGCTGGTCCAACAACATTTAAAAATGCTAAAAATGCTCCAGAAATAATACAACTTGTACCTGAGGATAAAATGCTAGTTGAAACTGATAGCCCATATTTGGCGCCTGAACCTTTTAGAGGAAAAAGAAATGATCCGAGAAATGTACAATTTATCATTAAAAAAATAGCAGAAGTAAAGGAAAAAAGTTTTGAGGATATAGAAAAAATAGTTTATGAAAATGCAAATAGGATATTTAATCTAATTTAAATGTAAGAAAAGTGACTTCGCCACATGTGCAGATTACTCCGTAATCGCACGGGTATAGGTAACTTAAGCTTGTCGTATACGTAAAAATCTGTCGATTTTTCCTTTACAATAAAAATAGACGTCTTTCTGACGTCTATTTTAATTTTCTTATAGCTTCAATTCTATCTTCAATTGATGGATGTGTAGAAAACCAATTTGTTGATTTCTTTTGTTTACCTTTAAAAGGTGAAACTATATACATATTTTCTGTAGAATTATTGGCTTGTTCCATAGGTTCTTGACTAGACTCTAGTTTTGTTAATGCAGATATTAAAGCATCGGGATTTCTAGTGAATTCAACAGAAGATGCATCTGCCATAAATTCACGCTTCCTAGATATTGCTAGTTTCATTAATTTTCCGAAAACAGAAGCAAGTAGCAGTAGTATTAAGCTTATTAAAACCATTAAACCATTAGAACTTTTGCTGTCAGAATCTCGCCATAGAAAAGCTCTAGAAAAGAAATCAGAAAGAATTATTACTAAGCCCACCATAACTGTAAGAACAGCAGATAAACGAATATCATAATTTTTTATATGTCCCATTTCATGTGCTATAACTGCTTCTAATTCATAATAGTTTAATTTTTCTATTAATGCTGTTGTTACACAGATAACAGAATTTTCTGGATTTCTACCAGTAGCAAAAGCATTTGGTTGATTAGATTCCATAATATATAAACGAGGTCTACTTGTTAATCCGGATGAGACCATAAGCCCATCTAAAATATTAATAAGCTTTTTATTTTCTTCTTCGGTAGCAGGTCTTGCACCGTTCAAAGACAGAATAATTCTATCACTATAATAATATGATCCCCATGCTGAAGCAATGGAAAATATTAAAGCAAATATAATAGAATATATACCAAAATTTAATGCATAACATATATAATATATAATTAATGTAACTACAATGGTATATATTGATATTATAACACCTGTTTTTATTTTATTTTTTGTTATATCTTCATACATAAACGTACAACCTTTCATATATTTAAAAAGATTTCTTTATACAAGAAATCTTTAAATATTTTAATTTATTTAGAAAAATCAATTTTTACATTTTCTCTAGTTGTTTCGTCTTTTACTTCAAATAATTCATCTGGTTTGAATTTAAAGATATTCGCAATTATATTTGAAGGAAATGTTTCAAGTTTTGTGTTATATCTAGTTACTGTATCATTGTAAAATTGTCTAGAATAAGCAATTTTATTTTCTGTATTAGTAAGTTCTTCTTGTAATTGCGCAAAGTTTTGACTAGATTTTAAATCTGGATAGTTTTCAGATATAGCCATAATTGTTTTTAAAGTTTCTGTTAATTGATTAGAAATATCAGCTTTTTGAGCTAATGTTTCAGCTGTTGCCCAAGAACTTCTCAATTCTGCAATTTTTGCAAAAACTTCACTTTCATGAGCCATATAACCTTTTACAGTTTCTTGTAAATTTGGAATTAAATCAAATCTTCTCTTTAATTGAACATCAATTTGACTCCATGCATTTTTTACTCTTTGTCTTAATGTTACTAAACTATTGTACATTGCAATTACTGCAATGATTAGAACAACTAGGATTACAACTATTGCAATAATCATAAATAAATCTCCTCCTTTAAAATTTATTTTAACATATACAAATAATATATACAATAAGAATAATAAATATTGCATAAAATCAGACTTAGATTAATATAATATTAGTATATGGTAAAATTATGTAAATTCTGTAAAATTTGACACATAAAAAAATATATAGTATAATAAGGATGTTGCTTATAAAGAATTGCCTAAATCTTAGGCAAAACAGCCATTGGCTGGTTTAAGGAGGTAACTATGATAAAAAGTAACGATAATGAAACAGCATCGATATCAGTAAAAAGAATTATAGGTATTTGTTTAATATTCTTATTTTTAACAAGTATATGTGTTTTTGCTGCAAATAAACAAGTAAAAAATGTTAAAATCATTTTATCAAATGGTTGTGAGATGGATGTTGTTACATCAAAAACTAAAGTAGAAGAAATATTAGAAGAAAAACATATAATATTATTACCAGAAGAAAAGGTAACTCCAGAAGCAGATAAAACAGTTGGAGCAGATGGAGAAATAATAATAACAGAAAAAACAGCTCAAGAAGAAGTTGCAGAAGCTGTTGAAAATTCTAATGATTCAAATGAGGCAACTGTAGCAGAATTAAGTTTAGAAACTGTTTCTGAAGCATATAATCCAATTACAGAAAAAATAATAGTAGAAACAGAGGAAATACCATATGAAACAATTACTAAAAAGGTAACAGATAGTACAAAAAATACACAGGAAAAAGTAATTCAAAAAGGTAAAAATGGTAAAAAAGAAGTTACTTACAAAGTTAAATATCAAAATGACAAAGAAATAGAAAGAACAGAAATTAGTTCTAAAGTTATAGAAGAACCAGTAGATAAAATAGTTCAAGTAAGAGATAAAACTACATCAAGAGGTAGTGGAGCAATTAGAGCAACAGGAACAAAAGCACAATATCAAGCATATGCAAAAGCTAGATGTCAAGCTTATGGTTGGTCAAATTATGATTTTGATTGTTTAGTTTCTTTATGGAATAAAGAAAGTGGATGGAATCCATTAGCGCATAACTCAAGTTCAGGTGCTCATGGTATTGCACAAGCATTACCAGCAAGCAAAATGTCTGCTTATGGATCAGATTATATGACAAACTACAAAACTCAAATTAATTGGGGATTAAATTATATTAAATCAAGATATGGATCACCATCAAAAGCATGGAGTCATTCTAAATCTAAAGGATGGTATTAATAAAGAGAAAAAACTACGCAAATTTAATTTGCGTAGTTTTTTGCGTTCAAAAAATAATATTTGACTATAAAAAGACAAGAAAATGTAATAAATAGAAGTTTAAGGCAAGCACCTAAAACTCCCGTAATAATAAATAAAAAGTATAAGAAAAAAATGGGAAAAGCTACCATTTACAGCTATAAGAAATAAAAGTAATATATATATAAATATATAGAGGAAGGAAGTTTGACATGCAAATAGCTGTAACGCCGGGTGCTGTAT
>CALYAJ010000038.1 GCA_944393485.1 uncultured Clostridia bacterium | reverse complement strand
TTTTCAGGAGATACAATGTTTAAAGGAACATGGGGAAGAGTTGACCTACCAACAGGAAGTTTAGAAGAAATAATGAATTCTATTACTAAAAAACTAATTATTTTACCAGATGAAACAATAGTATATCCAGGACATGGAAATCCTACAAGAATAAAAGATGAAAAACCAATTTATTTAGAATTAAAACCAAATATAGATTAGGAGAAGTGAAAGTTATGAATAAAGTAGAACCAAGAACATTATCTGGATTTATGGAATTATTACCAAATGAACAAATATTATTTAATCAAATGAAAGAAAAAATACAAAAAACATATGAAAGATTTGGATTTTTACCACTTGATACGCCTGTTATAGAATCAGCAGAAGTATTGCTTGCAAAAGCTGGTGGGGAAACAGAAAGTCAAATTTACAGATTTCAAAAAGGAGATAATGATTTAGCATTAAGATTTGATTTAACAGTTCCACTTGCAAAATATGTGGCAAAAAATTATGGAAATTTAAGTTTTCCATTTAGAAGATATCAAATAGGAAAAGTGTACAGAGGAGAGCGTGCACAAAAAGGAAGATATAGAGAGTTTTATCAATGTGATATAGATATTATTGGTGATGGAGAATTAGATTTAATTAATGATGCAGAAATTCCTAGTGTTATTTATACACTTTTTAAAGAATTAGGCTTTGATGATTTTACAATAAAAATTAATAATAGAAAAATATTAAATGGATTATTTGAAAGTATTAATCAGAAAGATAATTCAACAGAAATATTAAGAATAATTGATAAAATAGATAAAATAGGAAAAGATGCAGTAATCGAAGAATTAAAAAAATTAAATGTAAATGACGAACAAATAAATAAAATAATCTCGTTTATAGAAATAGCAGGTTCTTCAGACGAAAAAATAGAAAAATTAGAAAATTTAGGAATTACAAATGAAACATATTTAAAAGGAATATATGAATTAAAAACTGTAGTACAAAATGTTAGATTATTCGGTGTTCCAGATACTAATTTTATGGTAGATTTAACAATTGCAAGAGGATTGGATTATTATACAGGAACAGTTTATGAAACATTTTTAAATAAATATAGAGAACTTGGAAGTGTATGTTCAGGTGGTAGATATGAGAATTTAGCAGAATATTATACAGATAAGAGTTTACCAGGAGTTGGAATATCTATTGGACTTACAAGATTTTTCTATAAATTAAATGAGCTTAATATAATAGAAGCAGATAGAAAATCAATTTCTGATGTTTTGATTATTCCTGTAGTAGAAGATTTAAAAGAACCAATAAAATTAGCAGCAGATTTAAGAAAGATGGGAGTAAATACAGAAGTTTATTTAAATGATAAAAAATTAAAAGCTAAATTAAAATATGCTGACAAATTACAAATTCCATATACTATAATTATTGGAGAAGATGAAATAAAATCTAATAAAATTCAAGTTAAAAATATGGAAACTGGTGAAAGTATAGAAACAGAATTATCAGCAGAAAAGATTAAAGAAATTATATAATTAAAAACTAGAGCATTTGAACTTGCTCTAGTTTTTTCGATTATATTAGTATAGTAAAAAAAACTTGTCATATTTATTAAATATCTGAATATACATATAATAGTATATTTATGCAAAAGGTGGATATATTATGATAAATATGAGAGTGATAAAAGCTAAAACTGCTATTATGACTGTTGTTATAATAGCTTTTTTATTAATTGGCTTAATAAAAGTCATATCATTTTATTCAAATAGCTTACAAGAAGTATCTTTGATTTCATGTATAGAAGAAACAATATTATCAACTAGAGGAAATGTTATAAAACAAGTAAATGGAATAGACAGAGATAGCAGTGAGAAGATTTTATCTTCTGAACTTGCAATGAGCAAATATATAAAAGAGAAAAACGAAGAGCTTGCTGAAGAAAAAGAAGAAAATAAAGAAAATAATACAGAAGAAACTAAAAAGGCAGAAACAGGTTTAAAAACAGAAGTAGTTGATGGTGAAAATATAAATAGTAAATATACAAATGAATATAATGGTGTAAAAATAAAAAATGAATCTAAATATAAATTAACAAAAGAAATTTTAACTCCAAATATAGAGCTTAAAAATAAAAAAAATGTAATTATATATCATACTCATACATGCGAAAGCTATACACAAAGTAAAGGCTTTGAATATAAAGCAAGCGGAAATTTTAGAACAACTAATTTAAATTATTCAGTAGCAAGAGTGGGAAGAGAACTAAAAAATCAATTAACCAGTTATGGTTTTAATGTAATACATGACGAAACATACCATGATTATCCAGCATATACAGGTTCATATGATAGGTCTTTAGTAAGTGTAAAGAACGATTTAGCAGAGAATCCAGATACTGATATTGTAATAGATTTACATAGAGATGCGGTAGGTTCAAGCAATGAGTATGCTCCAACTGTAAAAATTGGTGATGAATATGCTGCACAAATAATGTTTGTAATAGGAACAGATGGAGGAGGATTAAAACATGATAATTGGAAAAATAATTTAAAATTTGCAGTTAAAATTGTAGAAAAAGGAAATGAGCTATATCCAGGTTTATTTAAGCCAATAATGGTAAGAAATTCAAGATATAATCAACATGTAGCAAGTGCTGCAACAATAATGGAAATAGGTGCAACAGGAAATACAATGGATCAATGTCTAAATAGTATGAAATATTTAGCTAAAGTTATGGAGGAGGCTTTAAAATAACAAGAAAAGTGGATTCCTCATATGTATAAATTGATTAGTAATCACATAGACATAGGAAACTTTGGTATGTGTAAATCTGTCAAATTTTATTACTTAATAAGAATGCAAATGTAGAAAAATGTTGAAAAATGTATTGTAGAGCTGATTTGTTTGTGATATAATAACATCCAGTGTCAGATTATTAGGAGGTAATTATTGTGAAAGAAAGAAATTTAAGAAAAACAAATATCGTATGTACAATAGGACCAGCAGTAGAAAATAGAATGGAAGAGTTGATGAAAGCTGGAATGTCTATTGCGAGAATTAATTTTTCTCATGGAGATTATGCAGAACAAGCAGATAAAATTGAAAGATTTTTTGAAATAAGAAAAAGATTAGGATTACCTGTATCAATAATGTTAGATACAAAAGGACCAGAAATAAGAACAGCATTAAATAAAGCAGGTAGAGATGTAAAAGTTGAGTTAAAAGAAGGTCAAAAGTTTACATTCTTCTATGAAGACAGATTAGGTGATGAAGAAGGAACATCACTTTCTTACAAAGATTTATATAAAGATGTAAAACCAGGAAATTTAATCTTAATTGATGATGGAAAAATTCAAGTAAGAGTAGACGAAATAGATGGAAAAGATATAAAAGGAACTGTATTAAATGATGGTGGAGCAGGATCAAGAAAAAGTATAAATGTACCAGGTGTTTCTGTAAAAATACCATTCTTAAGTCCAAAAGATATTAATGACTTAGCAAATGGAGCAAAAGCAGGATTTGACTATGTTTCTGCATCATTTGTAAGAAACAAAGAAGATATAGCCCAAATGCGTAAAGTATTAGATGACAATGGTGGAAAAGATGTAAAAATTTTAGCTAAAATCGAAAATCAAGAAGGAATAGACAATTTTGAAGAAATTTTAGCAGCATGTGATGGTATAATGGTAGCTCGTGGTGATATGGCAGTTGAAGTTCCATTTGAAGAAGTACCAGTTGTACAAAAAAGATTTATTAAAAGATGTAATGAAGAAGGTAAATTAGTAATAACAGCTACACAAATGCTAGAAAGTATGACAAATAATCCATTACCAACAAGAGCTGAAGTAAGTGATGTTGCTAATGCTATATATGATCGTACAGGATGTATAATGCTTTCTGGTGAAACAGCAATGGGAGATTATCCATTAGAATGTGTTAATGCAATGGTAAAAATTGCTAAAAGTGTTGAGCCAACAATTAATTACTGGAAAAGATTTACTAAAAAAGATTGGAAATTAGAATATGCAGATATAGATTCTCATGCAGCATATACAAGTTGTGTAACAGCAAGAGATATTAAAGCAGATGCTATAATTGATTATACACATACAGGAAACTCTGCAAGAAGATTAGCAGGATATGGACCAGCTTGCCCAATTTTTGCAATTACAGATTCAGAAAAAGTATACAATCAATTAGGACCAATTTGGAATGTATACCCAATTTTAATTAAAGATGGCACAGATATAGACGATACAATAGAAAAAGGTGTAGAAAAATTATTAGAAGAAGGAAAATTAGAAAAAGGAGATACAGCTGTTTTATGTGGTGGACCACAAATAATGAGCAAAGAAAAATCTAAATATGCTGTTAATAAAACAGTTGGAGGAATTTTAAAAATTTAATTTTTTAGTAAACTATATTAAATAGACTTATTAGGCTAGAATAAAGTAATAGAAGCATTTACAACCTAGCAAATAAGTCTATTTTTCTTTGTTAAAATTAGACAAAAAGAACGAAAATATTGATAAAAAAATGTAAATGTGATAACATACACAATATAATAAAAAACATAAGGAGAAATTAAAATGAGCAAAAGCAAAGGAAAAAGAGTAAAAGAAAAGCCAAAAAAAAGAAAACATAGAGGATTAAAAGTATTTTCGATAATAGTAATAATACTAATTGCAGCTATATTAAGCGCATATTTTTTTGCCATCGGTAAATTAGATTTAATGGATCATCAAGAAATAAATAAGGAAAATTTAGCTATTAATAATTCTACAAATGAGAAATTAAAAGGATATAGAAATATTGCTATATTCGGAATAGATAGTAGAGCAGAAGATGATTACGGTGAAGGTAATAGAAGTGATTGTATAATTATAGCAAGCATAAACCAAGATACAAATGAAGTAAAATTGGTTTCTGTATATAGGGATACTTATGTACAAATAGAAGGTTATGGACTAGATAAAATAACACATGCTTATTCATATGGTGGTCCAGAACTTGCATTAAATACAATAAATGCTAATTTAGATTTAAATATAGATGAATTTGTTGCTGTAAATTGGAAAGCAGTAGCAGATGCAGTAGATTTATTAGGCGGAATTACAATAGATATTGATTCATCAGAAATTTATCAAATGAATAAATATGTGTATGAAACAGCAAAATCAGTTGGAAAAACAGCAAAGAGAGTCACAAAAGCTGGGGAGCAAACCTTAAATGGTGTTCAAGCTGTAACATATGCAAGAATAAGAAAAACAAGTGGTGGGGATTACAAAAGAGCTGAAAGAATGAGAACAGTAGTAGAAGAAATGGTAAAAGAAGCAAAAACAAAGAATCTTTCAGAATTAAATGAAATTGCAAATGAAATATTACCAGAAATTAGTACAAACATAAATGCAAATGAAATTCTTTCATTAATACCAACAGCATTATCTTTTAATATAAGTGACAGTATGGGTTGGCCATATGAAACTAAAGGATTTTCAAATAGTGGTTGGTATGGTGTACCTGTAACATTAAAAAGCAATGTCGAAAAATTACATGAGGAATTATTCAATCAAGAAGATTACGAACCATCAGAAACACTAGAAGAAATAAGTAGAAAAATAATTAATAGAACTGGTTATACAATAGATACATCAGCAGTAACAAATACAACTATATATTAAAGGAGATAATAAATATGAGAAGAATATTAACATATGGAACATTTGATTTATTACATTATGGACACATAAGATTATTAAAAAGAGCAAAACAATTAGGAGATTATTTAGTAGTTGCACTTTCTACAGATGAATTTAACGCAATAAAAAACAAAAAAGCATATCATAATTATGAAACAAGAAAAAAAATGTTAGAAGCAATTAGATATGTAGATTTAGTAATCCCAGAAGAAAATTGGGAACAAAAAGTAAATGATGTTAAAAAATATTTTATTGATGCAGTTGTAATGGGAAGTGATTGGAAAGATAGTGAAAAATTTGAAATACTACGTCCATATTGTGATGTTATATATTTAGAAAGAACGGAGGGAGTTTCAACTACAAAAATAAAACAAGATCTTGGATTACAAGCAACAAGAAAAAATGTGAATCAAATACCAGAAACTAAATTTGAAAGAGAGCACAGAAAATAATATGAAAAAAGTAATTTTATCTATAGGAATAGGTATATTAAATTTTATATATTTTTTTATAAAATTTGCTAGAACCAAAGACAAAATAACATATATTAGTAGACAATACAATGAAGAAACTTTGGATTTTAAACTTATTAAAGAAGAAATACAAAAAAGAGATAAAAATATTAAACAAGTAGTATTAACTAAAAGACTTGAAAAAGGTGCTATAAATACAATTAAATATGTTTTTCATATATTTAGACAAATGTATAATGTTGCTACTTCAAAAATATTGATAGTTGATACATACTGCATAGTAGCTAGTGTTTTAAAACATAAAAAAAGCTTAAAGATTATACAAATTTGGCACGCAAGTGCTGCTATTAAGAAATTTGGATATCAAACAATAGGTAAAAGTTCTGGAACAGAAAAACAAATTGCAGATAGTATGAGAATGCATAAAAATTATACATATGTAATTTCTCCAAGCGATATTACCACAAAATATTATAGTGAAGCTTTTAATATAGACAAAAGTAAAATTCTTAAATATGGACTTCCAAGATTGGATTATATCAAAAATCTTAATAAAAAAGATGAAATATATAAAGTATATCCAATTTTGAAAGATAAGATAAATATTTTATATGTGCCTACTTTTAGAAAAAATAAGAAAATAAAGATAAATGGTTTAATAGAAAAATTAGATACTAGCAGATATAATCTAATAATAAAACTACATCCATTAGACAGAAAAAATTATATATTTAATCCTAAAGAAGGAATAATAATCGATGATAAATTTGATTCTTATGAATGGTTGCCAATTACAGATAAATTAATTACGGATTATTCATCATTAGCAGTAGAGGAGTTAGTATTAGATATACCTATTTATTTTTATATATATGATATAGAAGAATATATAAAAGATCCTGGTTTGAATTTTAATTTTAAAACAGAAAAAATCGGAAAATATGCAGTGAAAACAGAAAATGAGCTATTAGAAAAGCTTGAAGAAAAATATGATTATGCAGCTTTAAAAGATTTTAAAGATAGATATATTGAAGTAGAGCCTGGAATTTGTACAAAAAAATTCGTAGATTTTTTGATGAATTTAATTAATGAGGAATGGAAAAGCAAAAGAAAAAATATAGAGGGATGATAAAATAAAAAAATAAGAGGAAGTTGAATGACAAATAGTTTAATAAAGTTAGAACAGTATGAAATTTCAAAAGAAACAACAGCAAAAATAAAAGGAATAGCAATAATACTTATGATTATTCATCATTTCCTAGCATATCCATTTTGGTTAATAGATGGTGTAACATATCCAAATGTAAATATATTAGGAGAAGATTTGAATGTATGGATAGAATGTTCAACCAAAATATGTGTTTCGATTTTTGCGTTTATAACAGGTTATGGATATTATTTAAGAAATAATCAGACTATTAAATATGGACTAAAAAAAATATTTAATTTTTTAGAAAAATATTGGTTTATATTATTTATTATATTTATACCAATTATTCTTATAATTGGAGAAGAAGAAATAAACTTAACAACGATTTTATTAAATTTATTTGCTATAGATGAAAGAATTATATATTTTGCATGGTATGTATATTTTTACATTTTTGCAATGTTAACTTTACCTTTATTAAAGAAAATATCTAACAATAATTTTTTACATGATTTAATAATAATGGTAGGAATTTGCGTAGTAGGACGCAATTTGTTAGCAGGACTAGATATAAAAGATCAATTTGTTATTGAGGACATAAAAAATTGTTTTTTTTGGATGCCATGTGTAATTATTGGTTGGCTATTTGCTAAATATCATTTATTTAATAAAATAAATAAAGTTTTTAAAAGTAAAAATAAATTAACAGCAATATTAATTACTGTTTTCGTTTTGGGAGCTAGATTAAAATGGGAAGAATTAATGACAGTTAATTTAGATATTATATATGCTCCTATGATAATGTATTCTTTATCTTATATCTTAAAAGATGTTAATATCTTTGGGAAAATATTAAAATTTTTTAATGCAAATTCAATTAATTTATGGTTTTTACATAGTATATTTTTTTCACCATATACAGAAAATGTCTTTCAACCTTATTTATATATAAGTACGAATCCAATTATTGTAGTTTTATGGGGAATATTGCTTTGCTTACCGGTATCTATATTAATAAATTTAATATTTAAATTAAAAAATAAAATAATTAGAAAAATCAAAAAGAAGAAAAGTAATAAGGTACTAAATGTAACTTAACAGTACTAAATTGCTCATAGCGAAGGTAAATATTTACAAATTATGTATACTAGTGTATAATAAGAATGTAAAAGAAAATTTAAGGGAGAAAAAAATGGATAAATTTAAAAAATGGATACGCTGGATAGTATTATTAATTTTATTATTTTTATTTGTATCAATAATGTCAAGAGCAATAATAATATCAATGTATAAACCAAAAGAATGTAAAGTTTTATTTGAGAGTCCAAATATAGAAATTTTAGATTCTAAAGCTACAAATGCAAATGGATATATTTATGGATGTATTACAAATACTACTGGAGAAGTATTAGAAAATAAATTTATAAAATTAGATTGTTATTCTGAATATGATAATAATATAAACACAGGTTATGCTCAAATATTTAGATTAGAGCCAGGAGAAAGTCAGTATTTTGTTATATCATATAGATGTGAAGGAACTGAAAGAGCTGAAATTTCAATGTCTGATACGGCACCAGAGTATCTTTTAGATCCAATAGATATAACATTAACGCAAACACAAAAACTTGCGTTAGTAGCAGGTACATTAATTGTTTTATATTATATGCCAGCGGGATATTTATTTGGAATATTATAATTAATTATTTTACAAGTTTATGCTAATAATATTAATGCAAAATTTATAATGACTAATATAATATGGTGGTAAGTAAATATGGAATAGAAGAAAATAATGTAAATTTATTTGCATAAAAAGTAGAGAATATATGCTTAAAAACTACAGTGAATTTATAAAAAAACTAGTAAAAAGATGCAATAGAAATATTTTAAAATATCTAAATATTTCTGTTGCTATTTTATTTCGTTTGTAATATAATTGTAACAGACTTGTAATAAAGAAAAGGAGAAGATAAATGTTTGGTTTTGGTCAAGATATAGGAATAGATTTAGGAACAGCAACAGTTATTGCATATGTTAAAGGAAAAGGTATTGTTTTAAGAGAACCTTCAGTAGTTGCTGTAGACAGAAATTCTGGAGATGTTTTAGCAGTCGGACAAGAAGCTAGAAGAATGTTAGGAAGAACACCAGGAAATATTATAGCTACAAGACCATTAAGAGAAGGAGTTATTTCAGATTATACAGTAACAGAAAAAATGTTAAAATATTTTATAAATAAAGTTTGCGGAAAATTTATTTTTGCACCTAGAATAATGATTTGTATTCCTTCACAGGTAACAGAAGTAGAAAAAAGAGCTGTAATAGATGCAGCTTCACAAGCAGGAGCAAGAAAAGTTTATTTAATAGAAGAACCAATAGCAGCAGCAATAGGAGCTGGAATCGATATATCTAAACCATGTGGAAATATGATAGTAGATATTGGTGGTGGAACTACAGATATAGCAGTAATTTCACTAGGAGGATCAGTTGTAAGTACATCTTTAAAAGTTGCTGGAGATAAATTAGATGAAGCAATAGTAAAATATATTAAAAGAAAACATAATATAATGATAGGAGAAAGAACAGCAGAAGATTTAAAAATAAATATTGGATGTGTATATCCAAAAATACAAGATGTAGAAATGGATATAAGAGGAAGAGATTTAGCAACAGGACTTCCAAAAACAGTTACAGTATATTCTAGCGAAATGCTTGAAGCACTTATAGAGCCAGCTATGATGATTGTAGATGCAGTCCATTCTGTATTAGAAAGAACGCCACCAGAACTTGCATCAGATATTAGTGATAGAGGAATTTATATGACTGGTGGAGGTTGTTTAGTAGACGGATTAGATAAGTTATTGCATGAAAAAACAGGAATTAATGTTATGATTGCGGAAGATGCTGTATCTTGTGTAGCACTTGGAACTGGAAAAGCCTTAGACAATTTAGATGCATTAGATGGAAAAACTAAAAAATAAATTTGGATATTTAAAATGAAGAATAGCCCTCTTCGTTTATATATATGGCACTTTGTTTATACAAAGTGCCTTTAACATTTTTGACTTTAGAACATATAATAACTAATAATGGCATACATAAGGAGGCAAAAATGCAAGATTTTATATTAAATGCAATACTCTGGACACTGGCTTTATATGGACTTATAGAAATTGCTAAGACAATAAGATATTGTTTTGCACATACAAAATTTAAACAAAATGGAATATATGTAATAATAGCTGCAAAAAATCAAGAAGATCAAATAGAATGTTTTTTAAGAAATACTATATGTAAAATATTATATGATAAGCAAGAATTGGAAAAAGGAATATTAGTAGTAGATTTAGATTCTACAGATAATACATATGAGATAATTTCAAAACTTTCAAAAGACTATAATTTTATAAAAGTTTCAAATTGGGAAGAGTGTAAAGAACTTATAGACGAAATTTCAAAATAAATTGCCGTTAATCTTTTGATATGATAAAATAATTCTATGTTATAGAAAAGAGGTAAAAAATTGGAACTAGAGGGACAATTAACAGAAATAATATATCAAAATGAAGCAAATAGTTATTTAATTGGAATAATAGAAAACGAAGAAGATACAATTACAGTAGTAGGTTATATGCCTTTTGTAGTTGAAGGTGACTATATTAAAGTGATTGGAAATTTTGTTGTACATAGGGAATATGGTAAACAATTCAAAGTAGAAACGTTTGAAAAAATAATGCCAAAAACTTTAGAATCATTAGAAAGATATTTGGCAAATGGAACAATAAAAGGAATTGGTCCAGCAACAGCTAAAAAAATTGTAAAAACTTTTGGAGAAGATACAATACATGTTTTTAAATTTGAACCAGAGAAGTTAACACAAATAAAAGGAATATCAAAAGAAAAAGCTAAAGAAATGGCAGAAAGTTTTATTGAAAATTGGGATTTATGGCAGATAGTAGGATATTTAGAAAACTTTGGAATTGGACCTGCAAATGCCAAAAATGTATATAAAAAACTAGGTCCACAAACAATAGATGAAATAGAAGAAAATCCATATATATTAATAGATTTAGTAAAAGGTGTGGATTTTACTAAAATAGATGAATATGCTTTAAAAAACGGATTTGATATAAATAATTATAAAAGGATAAAATGTGGTATTAAATATAGTTTAATAAAGATTACATATAATGGACATTGTTGTACACTAGAAAATAATTTAATAAAATATGTAAAAGATTTATTAAAAGCAGATGAAGATGATATTGAACATTGTTTAATAGATTTAAGTGTAAAAGATGAAATTGTAATAGAAAAAAGAGAAGATGAAAATTGGGTATATGATAAAGAAATGTATGATGCAGAAGCAAATATTGCAAGTAAATTAATATTATTAAATTCTGCAAAAAATATAAAACATATACCACATTTTGATGAAGAATTAAAGAAAATAGAAAAAAATAGTAATATTAGTTTATCTAAAAAACAAAAAGAAGCTATAAAATCTATTAATACTAATAATGTAGTAATAATAACAGGAGGTCCAGGAACAGGTAAAACAACTATTATAAAAAATGTAATAGACATATATAAATCATATAGTAAAAAAGTAGTGCTATGTGCACCGACAGGACGAGCTGCCAAAAGAATGACAGAACTTACTGGGGAAGAAGCTAAAACATTACATAGATTGCTTGAAATTGGAAAAATAGAAAAAGATAATGAATTTACTATTATGAATTATGAAGTAGCACCAATAGATGCAGATGTAATAATTGTAGATGAAGCATCAATGGTAGATATTTATTTGATGAATTATTTATTAAATGGAATATATCAAGGAACAAAACTAATATTAGTAGGAGATACAGATCAATTACCATCAGTAGGACCAGGAAGTGTTTTAAAAGATATAATAAATTCAGAAAGAATAAAAACAATATTTTTGGATGAAATTTTTAGACAAGCAGCAGAAAGTAAAATAATAGTTAATTCTCATAGAGTTAATGAAGGTGAGTACTTTTTAAGTAAAGAAGAAGAGGCTGGACTTAAAGATGATTTCTTTTATATAAAAGAAAAAAGCCAAGATATAATGCTTGATCAAATTATTTCATTAAGCAAAGGAAGATTAAAGAATTTTGGAAATTACGACTTTTTTGAAAATATACAAATTCTTTCACCAACTAAAAAAGGAATGCTTGGTACAAAAGAATTAAATAAAAAACTTCAACAAGAATTAAATCCAGAAGATGATAGCAAAAAAGAAAAAAAGATAGGTGATATTATTTTTAGAGAAGGCGATAGAGTTATGCAAGTAAAAAATAATTATGACATCTATTGGGAAAAAGGAAATACCTTAAGTTTAAAATATGAAAATGGTACGGGCATTTTTAATGGAGAGCTTGGAAGAATTGAAAAAATTGATTTTATAAATAAGCAAATAAAGATATTATTTGATGATGAAAAAGAGGCATGGTATGAATTTTCTGATATGGATCAGATAGAACATGCATATGCTATAACTATTCATAAAGCACAAGGAAGTGAATTTGATGTTGTAATAATGGTAGTAACTGGTTCTTCATCAATGCTTCTTACAAGAAATTTATTATATACAGGTTTAACTAGAGCAAAAAAATTATTAATATTAATTGGAAATGATAATGTTGTAAAATTTATGATAAACAATGCAGATACTAAAGTAAGAAATACAGGATTAGAATATAAATTACGAATGATTTAAAAAAGCCTAAGAAACACATTCTTATGTGTTCCTTAGGTTAGCTTTAGGAAAATAGAATTAATTCAATCTTTTTCTATAATAGGATTTCTTCCATCTTGCTTGTTCTTTTAATTCTATTTCCTTTATCCGTGCATTTAATTTCTTGGTGCAGTCAGCTACTTGTTTTGAGATATCTTCTAAAGAATAGCATCCTTTAGCACTTTTTTTCTTTTTTGCATCTCAAGTTTCATGTTTTCTCCTTTCAAAATTCTGAAGCTGTTGTTAATAGTTGCATGTCACTCCGAAATCGGAGACTAAAAAATTTGTAACTAAATAATATCATAATATTTTTTTTACATCAATATAAATATCCAATATTTAGGAAATACCAATCCACAGTGATAAGTATTATATAAATTTTAATAAATAAAAAATATATAATGGACTATATGTTCATTATACTAGGAGGTATAGTGAATTTACTAGATATATTCATAAATACTTTATATCCGCAAACATGTGGAATATGTAATAAACTGTCAAAAAAACCAATATGCAGAAAATGTAAAAATAAACTTGATAAAATTATATTTCCAAAGCGCAAAGTTTTTTTGCCGTTAAGCGGAATTTATTATGATGAACACATGTATTTATTTAAATATGAAGGAATAATAAAACAAAAAATTATCTTATATAAATTTTATGATAAATCATATTTATATAAGTTTTTTGCAGATATTATATATAAAAATTTAAAAATAATGGAATATATAAAAAGTTATGATATAATAATTCCAGTACCATTAGCCAAATATAGAAAAAGGGAAAGAGGATATAATCAAACATATTTAATATTAAAAGAATTAGCCAAAAAAGATAATCAAATTATAATTGCAGAAGATGTTTTATTAAAAGTGAAAAATATAAAGCCGCAAAGTACGTTAGATAAAAAACAGAGACAATATAATATTAAAAATGCATTTTATGTACAAAGAGAATATAAAATAAAAAACAAAAAAATACTTTTATTTGATGATGTGTTTACAACAGGTAGTACTACTAATGAATGTAGCAGAGTTCTTAAAGAAAAAAATGCTATAAAAGTAGGAATATTGACCATAGTAAAAGATTAAAGAAACGAAGTTAATTATAGATGAATCAGATAAAAAAATCTAGAATATTTATTCATAGATATAAAAGTAAAAAAGAATTACTTGATAATTTATTAAAGTATAGGTTGGAAATTCAACTATATGTAGAAAGTGAATTTTTAAAAGAATATATCTATTATAAAAAGTTATTAAACATAGAATAAGCACCTAAATCTAGGTGCTTATTTTTTGTTTGTATTATAACTTAAATTTCCATTTGGCTTCCTAAAAAGCTTGCTGCAGATTGTGCAACTTTAGTTTCTACGTCACTCATTTTTGTAGAAGCTTCTTTAGAAAGTAAAATAACTGTACCAATAGAATCTCCATTAGAAATTATAGGATATACAACTTGCGAATTGAATTTTTTATCATTTTTTTCATTTTTAGTAATTGGTATAGACAAATTATTATTTTTACTACTTGTATATACTTCTTTGTCTTCCATTATTTGTTCTAATTCATTACTTAAATCTTGCTCTAGATAATCTTTCTTTGGTCCACCAGCGACAGCTATTACTGTATCTTTATCAGTAATACAAGCAATATGTCCAGTTGTTTTAGCAAGTGTTTCTGCATAACCTGTGGCAAATTCTGATAATTCACCAATAGGAGAATATTTTTTTAATATTACTTCTCCTTCTTTATCAGTAAATATTTCTAAAGGATCACCGTTCTTTTATTCTTAATGTTTTTCTTATTTCTTTCGGAATAACAACTCTACCTAAGTCATCAATTCTTCTTACTACTCCTGTTGCCTTCATAATTTCCTCCTTTTAATATAACAAATATACATATAATTGGCTTTGCCAAAGTATAGTCCGCCAAACAAAATTAAAAATATTGATTGAGGCCTAATTAATGTATAATAAAAAATATAATTGTGAAAATAAGATTAAATATTTTGCCACAATTAATTTGTTTAAAATTAGTATTTCTAGAAAAAATTAAATTATTCATAAAAAAACAGGATAAAGACATGAAAAAATTTTTCTAATGTATATATCCATTGAATTATCTAGCTTTAGAGATGGTTGATGTAT
>CALYAJ010000037.1 GCA_944393485.1 uncultured Clostridia bacterium | reverse complement strand
AAATGCGAAAAAGTATATAAAAATATTCAATAAAAATACTGATTTTCGAATAAAAAATTTTTTATTCGTTACCACTGGAGGAAAATCCAAAAGATTGCTAAGATTATGTAAATTGTGGTATAATATACTAGAAGCCATGTAGATTAATAAGGTTAAATAAGGAGGAGAACAACATGGAAAATAACAGTGTAGCAACAATACCAGATAATCGGATTGCAACGTTAAAACCAGGGGACTTCCTGATTCTTTCAGAAATTCGGAATTATACTCCGAATAGGGAGTACAAAGTAAATGTTCTGTTTTATACAGAACATAGCTTAGTACCACAGAGGATAAGGATGGAAGTAACTCATGTTTCACGGTCAGAGCCGCTGAATTGCGTCATAACTAGGGAAGGTTCTGTCGGATATATCCTGAACATTACAGATGATGCAGGAGAAGGTCCACAGTTACCGGACTGGAATAAGATGAGAAACAAGCACTGTGACAAATATGAAACAAGTCTGAATAATAATGAAGACTTTGTAATGTTTGCCGGTGTGGAGGTCAAACCCGGTGACTATGTAAAGTCTATATATCCTTCGTGGAAGGAACTTTTCAAAGAAACTTTAAATGAAAAGTTGGGAAGAAGGATTTTGGATGTCATGTATGTCATGACATCGGAAAACAAAGAGAGAGGAAAAGTTTCTCTTGTAAAAGGCTTTACAGTAAAGTCCGTGGAAACAAAAGGTAAGCACCAGAAAATCCATACGACCGATGGCCGTACTGGAATAAACCTTATCAGTTACAATGGAGGAAGGAACTATCAGAAATATCCGATTAAATAAAACCTCCATTTAGCTGAAAGAAACTTGGTACACTTAAGATGTGCCAAGTTTCTTTTTTTTTCTTGTTAATCTCTACCTTGTATTTTAAAATCAAATACTATATAATAGCATTGCAATAAGGAGCGAGCAATGGATAAAAAAATATTAATAACAGAAAAGCCGTCTGTGGCAATGCAAATGGCAAAAGCATTAAAATTAAATACTACAAGAAAAGATGGATATTTAGAAAGTGATGAATGGTTAGTTACTTGGTGTGTAGGTCACTTAGTAACAATGAGTTATCCAGAAAAATATGATGAGAAGTTAAAATTTTGGAGATTAGATACACTACCATTTATACCAAAAGAATGGAAATATGAAGTAATTCCAAATGTTCAAAAACAATTTAACATCATAAAAGAATTGCTAAATAGAGAAGATGTAAAAACAATATATGTAAGTACTGACTCTGGGCGTGAAGGAGAATACATATATCGTTTAGTAGATCAAATGATACATCCACAAGGAAAAGAGAAGAAAAGAGTTTGGATAGATTCACAAACAGAAGAAGAAGTAATTAAAGGAATAAAAAATGCCAAAGATTTATCAGAATATAATAGTCTATCAGATGCTGCATATTTAAGAGCAAAAGAAGATTATTTAATTGGAATAAATTTTTCAAGATTACTTTCAATTATATATGGAAGAAGATTAGCAAAAGAAATAAATGAGGATAAAGCTTCAATTTCAGTTGGAAGAGTAATGACATGTGTGCTTGGAATGGTAGTTTCAAGGGAAAGAGAAATAAGAAATTTTGTTAAGACAAAATATTATAAAATAATAGGAAGCTTTGGAACAGAAGAATCAAATTTTAATGCAGAATGGAAAGTTACAGAACAATCAAAAATGTACAATTCAAATAAATTATATAATGATAATGGGTTTAAAAAATTAGAAGATGCTAAACAATTTATATTAGAACTAAAAGATAAAGAAGCAATCGTTAAAGAAGTAAAAAAGACAAAGCAAAAAGAAAATCCACCATTATTATTTAATTTAGCGGAAATTCAAAATGAATGTACTAAAAGATTTAAAATAAAACCAGATGAAACATTAGATATAATACAAAATTTATATGAAAATAAATTAGTAACATATCCAAGAACAGATGCCAGAGTTCTTTCAACAGCAGTTGCAAAAGAAATTGGAAAAAATTTAAATGGAATTACTAGAGGTTTTAAAAATGAAGAAGTTCAAGGATATTTAAAAAAGATGATTGCTGAAAAATATTCTACAAACTTAATAAAAACAAAATATGTAAATGATAGCAAAATAACAGATCACTATGCAATAATTCCAACAGGACAAGGATATGAAAATTATGATAAATTACCAAATTTACAAAAAGAAGTATATTTATTAATTGTAAAAAGATTTTTAGCCATATTTTACCCAGCAGCAGAATATAGTAAAGTTTCTGCAACAATAGGTATAGAAAAAGAATCTTTTTTTGCAAATGGAAAAGTATGTGTTAAAGAAGGATATTTAGAAATATTAAAACCAAATAAACAAAAAAATGCTGACGAAACAGATATATCTATTTTGGCAACTTTAAAAAAAGGCCAAAAATTGGATATTCAAAATTTTGAAACAAAAGATTCAGAAACATCACCACCATCAAGATATAATTCTGGTTCTATAATACTTGCTATGGAAAATGCAGGAAAATTGATAGAAGATGAAGAATTAAGAGAGCAAATAAAAGGTGCTGGAATTGGAACTAGTGCAACTAGAGCAGAAATAATAAAAAAATTAGAGAAAATAAGATATATAGAAATTAATTCAAAAACACAAATAATTACTCCAACTAATAAAGGAGAAGCTATTTATGATATTGTAAATTATTCAATGCCGGATATGCTAAATCCAAAATTAACAGCAAGTTGGGAAAAAGGATTAGATATGGTAGCAAAAAAAGAAATTAATTCAGAAGAATTTACAACAAAATTAGAAAAATATATAAAATCAAAATTTGATAAATTAGTAATAAAAATGTAGGAGTACATATGATAGATATACAAAAAGCAGAAGAAGAATTTTTAAAATATAGAAATTTATTTGATAAAGAAAATGCAAATATTCAAAGAAAATATGAACATACAAAAAATGTAGAAAAAAATTCGGAAATAATAGCAAAAAGTTTAAATTTAAATAATGAACAAATTAAACTTGCAAAACTAATTAGCTTATTACATGATATTGGTAGATTTGAAGAATATAAAGAGTTTAAAAAGAAAAAGACATTTTTAGATTCAAAGCCATCCAATCATGGAGAATATGG
Source organism: uncultured Clostridia bacterium (assembly GCA_944393485.1). GTDB lineage: Bacteria > Bacillota > Clostridia > TANB77 > CAG-508 > Merdicola. The sequence goes on along the minus strand of CALYAJ010000037.1, from coordinate 13,080 downwards.
AATAGCAATTTTAAAAGAAGATAATTTTATAAGAAATTTTATAAAAGAAAAAAATTATGATGAATTAATATATACTGCAATCAGAAATCATACTAAAAAAGAAATAGAAAAAAATTTAACAGAAGAGGAAAATTTATTTTCTAAAATATTAAGAGATGCAGATAAGTTAGATATTATGCGTTTATCATATACGACTTATTGGAAAGAGGAAGATATAGATATTGAAAATGAAATAATAAGTGATGAAGTATATAAATTATTTATGGAAAAGCAAACTATAGACAATAAATTAGTAACAAATCAAGTAAATAAGTTGGTGAGTAAATTAGCACTAATATTTGATATTAATTTTAGACAGAGTTTTATCATACTTAAGACAAATGATTATTTTAATAAAGTAATAGAAAGATTTAATTTTAAAAACATAGAAACTTTAGATAAAATAAATCAAATTAAAATTATAGGGAATGAATATATAAATTCTAAGATATAGGAATTCACTTTACAGTTATGGAGGTTTATATGAAGATAGGTTTAGCACTTTCGGGAGGAGGAATAAAAGGAGCCTCACACATTGGAGTTATTCAAGCATTACAAGAGGCAGGAATAAAAGTCAGCATGGTTGCGGGAACAAGTATTGGAAGTATTGTGGCAGCTTTGTATGCAATGGAATATACACCAAAAGAAATGGTTAAATTATTTAATTATTTTTCAAAATTAATTTTTAAAAAGAGTGCTATGTATACAGATCCAAAAGGTAAAAAAACTCTAAGTATTCAAGCAGGTGGAATATATTCTGGAGAAAGTATTGCAATGGCTGTAGCTGAAGCTGGCAAATATAAAAATGTTAAAAAATTAACAGATTTAAAAATTCCTATAGCAATACCAGCTGTGGATATAAATGATAGTAGAAAATATATATTCACAAATATGGAAAAAATAGATGATACTTATTTAAATAAAGCAGATATTTCAGTTGCTGTAAGAGCAAGTTCTTCATATCCTGGAATCTTTGCACCTTGTATATATAATAAGCACAAATTTTTAGATGGAGGATTACTAGATAATGTTCCTGTTGATGAAGCAAAAAAATTGGGGGCAGATAAAGTAATTGCAGTAAGATTTAAACTTAACAAAACCGCAAAAACTGTTGGTATGAGATCTACTCTAAATAAAGGCATTGATATTATGTTTAATAAAATAGAAACTGAAGAAGTAAAAAAAGCAGATTATGTTTTAGAAATTGATACAAAAAATGTTAATCCTTTTGATTTTAAACAATCAAATAAATGTTATAAATTAGGATATGAACAAACAAAAGCGGAAATAAATAAAATTAAAGAAATTATTTTGAAGGAGGCATAAAAATGGCAAAGAAAATTAATGAATATGTAAAATGGGTCGGAAAAACAGATTGGGAGCTAAAGAAATTTCATGGTGATGAATATAATACTATAAATGGTTCTTCATATAATAGCTATTTAATAGAAGATGAAAAAGTTGTTTTAATAGATACTGCATGGAAACCATTTGATGAAGAATTTGTAAATAATCTAAAAAAAGAAATTGATTTAAATAAAATTGATTACATCATTGCTAACCATGGAGAAGTTGATCATAGTGGAAGCTTACCAAAATTAATGAAAGAAATTCCAAATACTCCAATTTATTGTACTGCAAATGGTGTAAAATCTATAAAAGGACAATATCATGAAGATTGGAATTTTGTTACTGTAAAAACAGGAGATACTTTAAATATTGGAAAACATACATTAACTTTTATAGAAGCACCAATGCTTCATTGGCCAGATACAATGTTTACTTATATGGATAAAGAAAATATTTTATTTAGTAATGATGCTTTTGGTCAACATATGGCTTCTGAATTTTTATATGCAGATGAAATAGATAAAGGTGTTTTATATAATGAAGCAATAAAATATTATGCCAATATTGTTGCACCATTTAGTATGATGGTAAAAAATAAAATAAATGAAATATTAAAAATGAATGTAAAAATCGATATGATTTGCCCAAGCCATGGTTTAATCTGGAGAAAAAATCCAGAAGAAATTGTTAATAAATATTATGAATGGGCAGATAATTATAAAGAAAATCAAATTACAATATTATATGATACAATGTGGAATGATACTAGATTAATGGCAGAAAATATTGCAAAAGGAATAAATTTAACAGATAAAGACGTATATGTAAAAATAATTAATACTGCTAAATCTGATAAAACAGCAATTTTAGCTGATGTATTTAAATCAAAAGCAATTTTAGTTGGATCACCAACTGTAAATAATGGATATTTATATTCTATTGCTGGAATAATGGAAATGATTAAAGGATTAAAATTGAAAAAGAAAAAAGCTGCAAGCTTTGGAAGTTACGGTTGGAGTGGAGAAGCTGTTAAATTGTTGAATGAAGAGTTAACAAAATCAGGTTTTGAACTTGTAAACGAAGGTTTAAGATGTATGTGGACTCCAACAGAAGAGGATAAACAAAAATGTATAGATTTCGGAAAAGAAATTGCAGAAAAAACAAAAGAGGACTAGTTCTTCTTTTGTTTTTTTGTTTTTTGCTTGGTTAATATTATAAATTATGTTAATATAAGGAAAGTAGCTTCGCCAGATGTACAGATTACTTCGTAATCGCACGGACAAAGGTAACTTAACCTTGTTGTATACGTAAAAATCTGGTGATTTTTCCTATACAATGAAAAAACGGGTTGAAATTAAGACTTTTTTACTATAAAATATATGCATAAATTTGAACAAATAAATTTAATATAGATAAATGACGAAAAAATTAGAATAAAACAGAATACACTTTTTACGTAAAGAAAACATAATATATACTAAAGTATTACGAAAGGTGGTATATATTATGCAATATTACATAGTAAAAGGTGGAAATAAATTAGAAGGTGAGGTATTTTCTTCAGGATCAAAAAATGCTTCACTACCAATTCTTGCTGCATCAATTTTAAATGAAGGAAAAACATATTTAAAAAATGTTCCTAATATTCATGATACAGAAATAATGTATCAAATAATGGAACTATTAGGTGTAAAAATATATCAAGAAGAAGAATATATTGTTATAGATTCTACTAATATATATACTTATGAAATACCGGATAATTTAATGAGACAAATGCGTTCTTCTGTAATATTAGCAGGAGCAATAATAGGTAGATGTAAAAAAGCTAAATTTTCATATCCGGGAGGATGTGATATTGGTGTAAGACCAATAGACCTACATTTATCAGCTTTCAAAAAGATGGGAATAAATATATTAGAAGAAGATGGAGTAATTACATGTGATGCAGAAAAAATAATTGGAAATACAATTACATTAGATTTCCCAAGTGTAGGAGCGACAGAAAATATAATATTAGCAGCAACACTATCAGAAGGTACTACTTATATAAAAAATGCAGCAATGGAGCCAGAGATAGTTGATTTGCAAAATTTTATAAATAAAATGGGTGGAAATGTTGTTGGTGCAGGAACTAAAGAAATAAAAATTAGTGGTGTTAACAATTTGGAAACAGCAAGATATGAAATAATGCCTGATAGAATAGAGATTGGAACTTTATTATGTGCTACAGCAATTACAAAAGGTAATGTAACAGTTAAAAATGTTATGATTGAACATTTAATTCCACTTATTTATAAATTAGAAGAAATTGGTTGTGAGATAGAATTAAAAGATAAAAGGATCCACCTAAAAGTAAAAGATAGATTAAATGCATGCAATATAAAAACAATGCCATATCCAGGTTTTCCAACAGATATGCAACCAATAATTGCTTCAGTACTTGGAATATCAAAGGGAACATCAATTATAATCGAAAATATTTTTGAAAATAGATTTAAATATTTAGCAGAATTAAAAAGGATGGGAGCAAAAGTTACAATTGAAGGAAAGACTGCTATTATAAAGGGAATAAGAAAATATAATGCTACAAGTGTAGAAGCAACAGATTTAAGAGGAGGAGCAGCACTACTTATTGCAGGACTAAATGCTTCAGGAACGACGGAAATATCTAATATAAAATATATATTAAGAGGATATGAAAATATAGATGAAAAATTAAATACATTAGGAGCAAATATTAACATAAGAGAAGGTGAATAGGTTGTTTAAAAAGAAAAAAAGAGATGAATTGGATTTCTATTATTTAAGTAAAGATAATAAAAGGGTGCATAAAAAGAAAAAGCACCCTAAAAAGAAATTAAAAAAGAAAAATCCAGAACCAATGAATGATAATATGTTTGATATTGACAATGAAATAGTAATTGGTGTAACTGTATTGCCAGATAAGAATAAATCAGTTCAAAATAATAAAAAAAGAAAGAAGAAAAAAGGACAAGCTAAGAAGAATAAAAATAATAATAAAAGACAACCTGATTTTGATATTTCTGATGATATGATTAACAAAACATATAACAGGAATAATCAAAATAATTATAATAAGAAGAGAAAAAAATATAAAAAAATATCACCAGAAGAAGAACGAAAGAGAAGAATAAGAAAACAAAAAAGATTAAAGATAATAAAATTTATACTTAAATTATTACTATTTATAGCGATTATAGCTGGAATATTAGCATTTCTTTTTATTTCACCTGTATTTAATATTAAAGATATAGAAGTTTCAGGAAATAATAAAATTAATGCAGAAGAAATAAAAAGTTTGTCAACATTGTCTTTAGATCAAAATATTTTTAGATTTTCAAAAGAAAATGTTAATAATGGAATAAAACAAAATGCATACATAGAATCTGTAGTAATAACAAGAAAGTTACCAAATAAAGTTGAGATAATAGTAACGGAAAGAACTCCGTCATATCAAATTAAATTTGGTAATGCATATGCCTATATTGACGAAAATGGAAATATATTAGAAATTAATAAGGAAGATTTGAAACTGCCACTATTAACTGGTTATAATACAACAGAAGATAACCTAAAACCAGGAAATAAATTAGTAGAAGAAGATACTGCTAAATTAGCTACAGTAAATTCGATTATAAAATCGGCAAAAACTAATGAGGTATATGATAAAATAACAAGTATTGATATATCAAATGATGAGGAATATAAGTTAGGATTAAAAACTGAAAAGAAAACAGCTTACTTAGGTGATGCTACAAATATAAATGATAGAATGTTATTATTAAAAGAAATTTTATCTAAAGAAAAAGGCAATGAAGGAGAAATTTTTATAAATAATCTTGAAAAAGTATTTTTTAGAGAAAAAGTTTAAGGAGGTATATTTTGAATAAAAAGAACTTAAGTATTAGTATAGTTTTAGGAGTATTATGTTTGATATTAACATTTGGAATAGTAATACAAGTAAGAACAGTTCAAAGTAATATAAGTATTTCTAATCCGGATTATGCAGACAATGAATTAAGAGATGAAGTATTGAAAAGTAAGGAAAGATATGATAATGCATATGCAGAACTAGAAAGAGTTAATAAAGAACTTGAAGAGTATAGAGCAAAAGCAACAGAGGATGATGATAATGCTGCACAAAAAGAGGAATTATTAAACGAAGATAATGCGATTTTAGGATTAAGTGATGTTACAGGAGAAGGTGTTACAATTACTTTAGAAGATAACCAAAATGCTAGTGTATCTTCTGTAGATTTAGAAACTGATATAAGTGCATTTTTGGTTCATGAAATAGATTTATTGCAAATGGTAAATGAATTAAAAAATGCAGGAGCAATAGCGATTTCTATAAATGACCAAAGAATTATACCTACAACTTCTATAGATTGTGCAGGAAATATTACTAGAATAAATGGTGAAATAGTAGGAACACCGTTTGTAATTAAAGCTGTTGGAGGAAGTTTTGATACATTAGAAAGACCAGGTGGATATATTGATTATTTGAGAGGTTATGGTATTGAAGTAAAAGTACAAAAATCAAATAATCTTACAGTTGGAAAGTATAATGGAGTTATTAATTATAAATATGTAGAAGAAGCAAATTAGGAGGTGAGTAATCTTGAAAAAATTCAAAAAAGGAAAAATAACTATGACAATAATAATTGGAATTATGTGTTTTATATTAGTCTATGTAATGTTTATGCAATTTAGAGTTGTAAATGAAACTGATGTTACTTCATTAAGAACTAAAAGAGAAAGTGAACTAAGAGAGGAATTAGATAATTGGCAAAGTAGATATGAAGATACAAGTAATCAATTAGAACAAGCAAAAGCAAATTTGGATGAATATAAAAATAAAATAGATGATTCACAATCTGCATCAGAATTATTAGATAAAGAATTACAGGAAGCTGAATTAAATTTAGGAAAAACAGATGTAAAAGGTGCTGGTGTAGTAATAACTTTAGAAGATGGAGATGTTGCAGTTGATGCAGAGGATCTTATTAAATTAATGAATGAATTAAAAAGAGCAGAAGCAGAAGCAATCTCTGTAAATGATCAAAGAGTTACAAATTTAACAGAATTTGCTGATGTGGATTCATACATAGTAGTGAATGGGACAAGATTATCTTCACCATTTACGATACAGGTAATCGGGAACCAAAAATATTTGGAAAGTGGATTAACTGCCAAAGGTGGATATGTAGATTCTCAAATATCTGATGGAAAAAGAGTATCATTAGCAGAAAATAATGATATAACAATTTTAAAATACGATGGAGAATTTGAAATAAGTGATAGTATAAAAATAAAATAATGAGGAGGAAGGAAAATTGGTTTTAATAGCAATATTAATAGGATGTATTATAGGAGCAATTTTGGGAATAAATTCTCCATTAATACCATATACAGTTTCTGGATATTTGGCTATAGGAATAATGGCAGCATTAGATTCTGTATTTGGAGGAATAAAATCTGTTGTTGAAAAGAACTTTGATATGAAAGTTTTTGTATCTGGATTTTTTGTAAATAGTATAACAGCTGTACTATTAACATATTTAGGAAATAAATTAAATGTTGATATAGCACTTGCAGCAATAGTTGTTTTTGTTGGAAGAATATTTATAGATTTAGCAATTATCCGTAGATATTACATCGAAAAATGGACAGATTGGGCTAAAAAAAGAAAAGAAGAAAAACAGAATAATGCAAAAAATGAGACAAATTAAGAGAAATAAGAAGGATAACTAAAAAAGTGATAGAATATTAATAAAAAGGACGTATGTCCTTTTTATTGCTAAGCATTAAATTAATTGTCGCAAAGAAATAAAAATTCTAACGACAATTTAATTGTTGTGCTCTGGCGAAAAATGTCAAAATAGGACGTATGAGTATTACGCAAGTGTTACGAAAATATTACAGAAATATAACAACATCTATTGACATTTTATTCAAAATATAATATTCTATCACTAGCAAAATGAGATTATAAATTGGAGGAGACCTAACTTGGCAATAGGAGATATAATTGTTGGAATAGATATTGGAACTTCAAAAATCTCCGCAGTTGTAGGGGAAGTTAATAATTTTAATCAAATAGAGATTATTTGTACAAGCTCTTACAAATGTTCAGGAATGAAGAAAACAAAAATAATAAATGAAGAAGAAGTTTCAAATAGTTTAATTAAAGTAATAGAGAAAATAGAGGATGAATCAGGTTTAAAAATTAATTCAGCTTATGTAACAATACCAGGAAAATATACAACAATAGTACAAAATAGTATTGTTAAAGAAGCTAGAGATAAATATTCAGGAATATCTTTAAGAGATGTACAAACTGCAATTATGCAAGTTAAAGATATAGATATTCCAGAAGGAAAAGTATCTATAGATATAGTACCAGATAAATTTATATTAGATAACGGAAAGTCTACGGAAGATCCAGTTGGAAGTTTAAGTAGTAATTTTACATTAAAGGCACAAATTATATTAGCAGATAAAGATTATGTAAGACAAATTTCATCAATATTTAAAAGAGCAGGAATAGATGTAGATGGATTAGTACCAACAACTTTGGCTCAAAGAAACTTAATATTAGACAGTAATGAATTGCATGATAATGTTATGATTATTGATATGGGAGCAGGAAATACTGATATAGGAGTATTCGAAGGAAGTTCATACATTTATACAAATACAATTCCATTAGGAGGAAATAGCATAACAAATGATATAGCTCTAGTATTAAATATATCAGAGGAAGAAGCAGATAAATTAAAAAGACAATACGGATTAGCCTTAAAATCTTTTATAGATAACGATAATGATATTTTATTAAACACATTCAAAGGTGAGAATAGAAACAAAACAATAAAAAGCTCAGAATTAATTGAGATAATCGAAGCTAGAATTGAAGAAATCTTTTCACTAATAAATAAAGACATTACAACACAAGGAATAAAATCAAGAATAAATAATGTAATTTTAACTGGTCAAGGAATTATAAATATAAATAAATGTGATGTTGCTGGTAAAATAAATTTAAATATACCTGTAAAAATAGCAACAGGAAGATTAATTAGTACTGTGAAACCAACATACAGAGCTAGTTATGCTTTAGTTAGATACATTGCATCTAGACCATTTACAAAAACAGTATCAAGTAGTATTGATACAAAATCTGAAGAGGGATTTTTTAGATCAATATTAGAAAGAATTAAAGAATTTTTCTATTCATAAAAAGTAGATAATAAAAAAATAGATAGATAGGTAGGAGGAAAAACTTTATGATGGACTTTGATGAAAACGAAAAAATGTTAGATGGAACAGCTACAATTAAAGTAATAGGTGTAGGTGGAGCAGGAAATAATGCAGTAAATAGAATGGTTGACTGTGGAATAAGAGGAGTTGAATTTATATCAGTAAACACAGATAGACAAGCTCTTCAAATGTCAAAAGCAGGAACAAAAATTCAAATAGGTGAAAAAATAACTAGAGGATTAGGAGCAGGAGCTAATCCAGATATTGGTGCTCAATCAGCAGAAGAAAGTAAATCAGAAATATCAGAAGCTTTAAGAGGAGCTGATATGGTATTTGTAACTGCCGGAATGGGTGGAGGAACTGGAACAGGTGCTGCACCAATAGTAGCAGGAATTGCAAAAGAAATGGGAATATTAACAATAGGAGTTGTTACAAAACCATTTACGTTTGAAGGTAAAAAAAGATTATCACAAGCTGATAGAGGAATTGAAAGTTTAAAGAGCAAAGTAGATACTTTAGTTGTAATACCAAATGATAAGTTATTACAAATTATAGATAGAAAAACATCAATAGTAGAAGCTTTCAAACAAGCTGACGAAATTTTAAGACAAGGTGTTCAAGGTATATCTGATTTAATCGCAGTACCTGGACTTGTAAACCTGGACTTCGCTGATGTTAAAACAATAATGTTAAATACAGGTATGGCTCACATGGGTATTGGTAGAGCATCTGGAGAAAACAGAGCAGAAGATGCAGCTAAACAAGCAACAGAAAGTCCATTATTAGAAACATCAATAGAAGGAGCAAGAGGAGTAATTATCAATATTACAGGTGGACCAGATTTAGGATTACATGAAGTAAATACTGCAGCAGAATTAGTACAAAGAAGTGTTGATCCAGAAGCAAATATCATATTTGGTGCAGTTATTGATCCTGATATGAAAGATGAAATTACAATTACTGTAATTGCTACAGAGTTTGAAAAAGAAAAAAATACAAATATGAATGTAGATAATTTAGTATCTAAAGCATGGAATGAAAAAATAAGTTCTATTCCAACAAGTTCAGATAGCAATTCTAATTCAAACGACTTAGACATACCATCTTTTTTAAGAAAAAAACAAAAATAAATAAAATATTTTAAATTAAATAAAAATAAAAAAAGAAGTAATCGAAAATAGTAGATTATTTCTTTTTTTCTGCCCGAAGAAATGACATACTTTTAAATAAAAAAGATGTACAATAATTCTGAGGTGGAAAAAGTGGTTGTATACGTAGATGTAATTTTCATAGAAAATCTAATAATGAATTATGCAATATTGTATACAACTTTTTATTTGAAAAAAATAAAAGTTCAAAAAATACGAATATTTATTTCTTCAATTATAGGCGCAATATATGCAATAATAATATTTGTTCCCAAAATAGGAAGAATTAATAATGTCATTACAAAAATAATAATATCTTTTATAATGATTAGAATAATTCATAAAGAGAAAAAATTAAAGAAATTCATTGAATTAGTTTTAATGTTTTATTTGATTTCTTTTACTATTGGAGGACTTGCTTTTGCGATAAGTTTTCTTAAAAGTGGACAAATACATAATTATAATAATAGTCTAATAATTGAATTTCCAGTAATTTCATCTGTAGTTGCATTATTTATAGGAATACTTTTAATAAAAAATGTATTTAAAAACATTAAAAATCTAATAAAAAAAGATGATATTTTTTATCAATTAGAAATATATATAGAAAAAAAGAAGTCAAGCATAAATGCAATATTAGATACTGGGAATATGCTAAAAGATCCAATAACCAAAGCACCAGTAATAATTGTGAATAAAAATAGTATAAAAAATATTCTTCCACAAGAATTATTATATAATATGGAAACTATTTTAGGAGGTGATTGCTTAGGAAAATTAAATAATGAAAAAATAGCAAAAAGAATAACGATTATTCCATATACATCATTAGGAAATGAAAATGGAATGATTTTAGGAGTAAAACCGGACAAAATAATAATAGAAGGTAAAGTAATAAAAAATGTGGTAATAGGAGTATATGATAAAGAACTATCAAAAAGAAAAAAATATGATGCACTATTCGGATTAGATTTACTTAAAGGAGGAGTGTAAATATGAATTTGATAGAGAAATTAAAAAATAGCATAAATATAATTTATGCAAAATACATAAATCAAAATGAAGAAATAGAAAAATTACCAATTTTTTATATAGGAGGAAGCCAAACTTTACCTCCACCATTGGAGCCTAAAGAAGAGGCAGAAGTACTAAAGAGATTAGAAAAAAATGATAATGAAGCAAGGAAAACATTAGTTGAAAGAAATTTGAGATTGGTTGTATATATTGCCAAGAAATTTGAAAATACAGGAATTGGAATAGAAGATTTAATATCGATTGGAACAATAGGTTTAATGAAAGGAGTAAACACATTTAATACTGATAAAAAAATTAAACTTGCCACATATGCTTCAAGATGCATTGAAAACGAAATACTTATGTATTTAAGAAGAAATAATAAAATAAGAAGTGAAGTTTCAATTGATGAACCATTAAATCAAGATGGTGATGGTAATGAATTATTATTATCAGATATATTAGGAACAGAAAGTGATGTAACTTCTAGAAGAATTGAGGATGAAATAGATAAAAAATTATTAAGAGAAGCAATAGGAAAATTAAATAAAAGAGAAAAAAACATAATGGAACTTAGATTTGGTTTTTCTGGAACAGGAGATGAAAAAACTCAAAAAGAAGTTGCAGATATGTTGGGGATTTCTCAAAGTTATATTTCAAGGCTAGAAAAGAAAATAATAGGAAAAATGAAAAAAGATATTGTTAGCAAGACTGGATAAAATAGTATAAAAAAACTTTTTTTGCAAATAATGATAGTAGTTATTTGCAAAGGAGGTTTTTGTTTGATTAATAAGGTGGAAATATGTGGAGTTAATACTACAAAATTACCTATATTATCAAATGAAGAAAAAAATAGATTATTAAAAGAAATAAAAAAAGGAAATTTAGAATCACGAGAAAAATTTATAAATGGTAATTTAAGATTAGTTTTAAGTGTTGTTCAAAGATTTGCAGGAAGAGCTGAAAGTGCAGACGATTTATTTCAAATAGGATGTATAGGACTTATAAAGGCAATTGATAATTTTGATATAAATTTAAATGTTCAATTTAGCACATATGCAGTACCAATGATAATTGGAGAGATTAGAAGATACTTAAGAGATAATAATTCTATAAGAGTTAGTAGATCAATAAAAGATTTAGCATATAAAAGCATTAATTATAAAAATAAATTTCTCAAAGAGAATAATAGAGAACCAACATTAGAAGAGATATCAAAAGAATTGGATGCAACACCAGAAGAAATTTCATTTAGTTTAGGCGCAGTACAAGATCCTGTTTCTCTTCAAGAACCAGTTTTTAATGATGGTAGTGAAAGTATATATATAATAGATCAAGTTAGTGATAGCAAAAATACAGACGAAAAATGGACAGAAAGAATCACTATTTCAGAAGCTTTAAAAAAATTATCTGCTAAAGAAGAAATGATAATAAACAAAAGATTTTTTGATGGTAGAACTCAAATGGAAGTTGCTGAGGAAATTGGAATTTCACAAGCTCAAGTTTCAAGAATAGAAAAAAGTGCAATAAATCATATAAAAAGATTATACAATTAATAGGATAAGATTATTTTTATAAAATACTTCATATATTAATATAAGAAAATATAAAGACCTCTTTAATAGAGGTTTTTAATATAGGAGGTAAAATATGAAGAAGAGAGGTATGGATTTTAAGCACAAAGAAGTTATAAATATTAATGATGGAAAAAGATTAGGAATGGTACAGGATGTATGTGCAGATTTAGAAAGTGGAAATATAACTTCAATTATTGTACCGGGAAACAATAAAGCTATAAATATTTTTAATGCTGGAAATGAAATAATTATTCCATGGAATAAGGTCAAATGCATAGGTGAAGATATTATATTAGTAGACATATAAGAAATGTAAAAAAATACCTGAAAAAAACTTAAAAAAAATGAAAAAATATGTTGACAAGAAAATAGTCGTGTGGTAATATAATTAAAGACCGAGTAACAAGAGAAAAAATAACATAGAAATATGTAAGAATTAGTAATTAAAAAAGCAACAAGTGAAGAGAAAAAAAGGAAATTACTAATTTTATTTTTTGCTAAAAAACGCTTAAAAAAATAATTAAAAAAATTTAAAAAAAGTGTTGACAAAGAATGCGAAAGGTAATATAATACAAAACGTTCCAACCAGAACAAAAAAGTACATTGAAAAGTAAATAATAGATTCAAAATGAGAAAACAACCAGCGGTAGTAAAAATACTACCAA
>CALYAJ010000036.1 GCA_944393485.1 uncultured Clostridia bacterium | reverse complement strand
TAGTTTGTATGGGCAATGGAGGTGAATCTGAAGCCAGAGAAGATACTTTATGTGCAGAATATATAAAAAGCTTATTAGAAGGTAAAAATCCTAATTTAGATTATGAAATTCAAAATTTAAAAAATATGGCAGGAAAAAGATTTTTTGATCCAAAATTACAAGACATTTTTCCAGAAAGAGATTTTTATTTATCAACAGAATTAAACAAGTTTAATTTTGTTTTAAAAGTTGAGGAAGATGATAAAGGATTAAATTATGTAAAAAAAATAGAAGTATAAAATTTATATAGACATAATATGAAAATAACTAGATACTGTATAGTATTGAGAGAAAGAAAAAATGAAGAGCCTAACTTAGATAAAGTAAGCTCTTCATTTTGCAAAAATTCATTGTATTTTTGCATGTTTAATTCCTATACAAATTCTTTTTTGGGAAGAATCATATCTGAAGCATCCCACAGAATAATACAATGTTCGGGATTCAAATCTATTTTTTTTCCGAGATTGAATTGCACAGCTGCTTCTTCTGGTTCCCAATATTTTTGTTTCAATATGCAGATTTCGTCCCAAGAAGGCCACTTATCTCCACCAAAAACAATTAATTTGTTATTTTCAAAAATTACTTTTTTTTCATGAGAATAATATTTTCTTTTAGCATCTGCATATGCTTGTTTAATTCTTTCTACTAATTTTCTTTCAGCATTAGCAGATATACATCTATGTCTCCACAGATGTAAAGTATACTTTTGAATATTTATATATTCTGATTTTGAAGGATGCACCTGCATCGTAACTTCATTTTGATCCCAAAAAATATCTTTTAAATTTGCCATTTCTTCATAAGTTGGCAAACGATTTTTAGGATTGAGCAGTACATGCTCAAAATCATCATCCTTAAAATTAATTGCAGAAATAGTAGCTGTTGCATTAACACCGGGAATTAGAAATTCAGAACGCTGAGATGACGAAATTCCAATTTCCCGAATAACAGATTCCTCTGAAGTATTGTGTTCTAATTGAATTGTTCTTAAATCTTTCATTGTGTAAAATCCTTTCTATAATGTAAATTGTAATATAGGAATATAACGTAACTTCAAGTATATATTATATCAGGCAAATTACAGTTATGTCAACAAAATAAAATCCATAAAATTCTATCTGATAAAAAATTTTTTAAATAAAAAGGATGGAGACTAATTTAGTTTGAATTAATATTTACATACTTTCTACAATTTTTTTGGCTTCTTCATAACCTTCAAAATCACTTAATTTAATACTCTCAAAATCGGCATAAATTTTATTTTTATAACAATAAATATCTATTGGAATCTTTGTAACTTTATTTATCGGATAAGATTGAGAATTTAATAATAATGTTAATATTTTATATGCATTATTATCCTTTAATTTATATACATTTATAAATTTTTCTTTATATAAAATTGTAATATAAAATAGTTTATAGCAAGTTCTTCCATGACAACTAAATCCTGTATTAATAATATAACCAGTATTTTTTTTGCCAATATCTTTTAAATATATATTTTCTTTATTATTTTTAGGTGCAAAATATATAGTTAATGCCATAATTCCTAAAATAGTGCTGTATGAAAATGCAATAATCAGTGTTAATACAATAAAATTTTTATCATTTGCGATTAAAGCTAATATAGTAAAAATAATCATACCAACTAGCCAAAGTGCAAATAAAAAATACTTTAATTTTTTATTAGTGAAAATATCATTAGACTCTAATTCTTGTAATTTATATAATTCTTCCATATTTTTCTCCAATTTTTTATTTTCTTCTTATTCATTATAAATCAGTTTAATTAAAAAATAAAGGAAATAAATATATATATAATCATTCTAGTAGTTGTTATCTAGCTAATTTTATGCTATTATGATCAATAAATAAAATAAAAGGAGAGAGCTTTACATGATATATGTAACTAAATATAAATCACCTGTTGGAAAACTTTTGCTTGCGAGTAAAGATAACAAATTAATAGGTTTATGGATTGAAGGACAAAAATATTACTTTTCAAATTTAGAAGATGAGATTAAGGAATCAGAGAATAATATTTTATTAAAAGCCAAAGAATGGTTGGATAGATATTTCAATAAAGAAAAGCCTAGTATAAATGAATTAGCATTAAATCCCATAGGAAGTGAGTTTAGACAAGAAGTTTGGAAAATATTATGTACAATTCCATATGGAAAAGTAATAACATATAATGATATTTCAAAACAAATTGCACATAATAGAGGAATAAAGAAAATGTCTGCACAAGCAATAGGTGGAGCAGTGGGACATAATCCAATTTCTATAATTATTCCATGTCATAGAGTTGTTGGAACTAACGGAAGTTTAACAGGATATGCAGGAGGAATAGATAAAAAAATATACTTATTAAAGCATGAAGAAGTTAACATGGAAAATTTAGTTATTCCAAGGGAGGGGACAGCTTTATGAATAAGAAAAGATGTAGTTGGTGTAATTTAAAAAATGAATTATATGTTAAATATCATGATGAAGAATGGTGCAAGCCAAACTTTGATGACAAGTATTTATTTGAAATGCTGATATTAGAATCTTTTCAAGCTGGACTATCTTGGGAATGTATATTAAATAAAAGAAAAGAATTCGAAAAAGCATATGATAACTTTGATTTAGATATGGTTTGCAACTATGACAATAAAAAGATAGAAGAATTAAAAGAAAATAAAGGTATTGTACGAAATAAATTAAAAATAAATGCTAGCATAAATAATGCTAAAATATTTAGAAATATAAAAAAAGAATATGGAAGTTTTTACAATTATTTAAAAACATTTACAAATGGAAAAATAATTTATGAAACAGGAAAAACTACAAATGAGTTATCAGATACAATATCAAAAGATTTGAAGAAAAGAGGAATGAAGTTTGTAGGAAGTACTATTATTTATTCGTACTTACAAGCTATTGGAATTATTAATTCTCATGACAAAGAGTGCTATTTGTATAAAAAGAAAGGCATTTCGCCAAGTGTTTCTTTGTAGTAATTAAATGGTTAGAAAAAATTATTGTATCATGTATAAAAAAATTACCTCGCTTTAATAGTGAGGTTTTATTATTTTTATTTCAAAAAAAGTTGTAACCTTTTTTTGAAAAATGGAATTATAATATTGAAAGTACTTTTACAAGGAGTTTAGATCTAAATTGGAAAATGAAACAATAGCATTTTATAAAGAAAAAGGAATATTAAATTTAGAAAAAATAATTAATAAATATAATTCTTATATCTATACTATATTACGAAATAGTATATCTAATGAATCAGATATTGAAGAAATTTTATCAGATGTATTTTTTATATTATGGAAAAACTATAAAAGATTAGATGATAAGACTGAAATAAAGAAATATTTAGTAGGAATTACTAAAAACTTAATAAAAAAGAAATACAGAGATTCTAATTTGAATATTGAGAATATTGAATTATATGAAAATAATATATTAGACAATATCAATGTTGAAGAATTAGTTGAAAATAGTGAAAAATCTAAAGTAATTTCTTTTACATTAGAAAATATTAAACAAACCGATAAAGATGTATTTATAATGTTTTATTATAATCAACAAAAAATTAAGGATATTTCAAAGTTACTAAATATATCAGAAGCAAAAGTAAAAATAATTTTATATAGAACAAGAAAGTCAATAAAGAAAAATTTAAAAGAAAGAGGGTATAGCTATGGAAAATAATGAATTAAATAAAAAAGTTCTTGAAAAAGTAAGAAACAGAATAGTTATATCTAATTTGGAAAGTGAGGAAAATATGAAATTAAATAAGAAAAAACAAATCATATCAATAGCAGCAGTTTTAGTTGTATTATTTACTGGTAGTTTTATTACTGTAAATGCAGCTACAGATGGAGAATTAGTAGATAAAGTAACAAATACAATTAAAGTTATATTTGTTAAAGATGATGGAACAGAAAACGAAGTAAAAGGAACAACATATACTGATTCAAACAATCATACAATAGAAAAATATGAAGTTGAAGAAAATAACACAAAACATATAGTAGAAGTAGATAAAAACAATTTAGATAAAGACAATATGACTATTAATGCAACTATAAATGATGATGAAGCTGGTATTACAATTGATAATCGAAAATAAAGAATATACTAAATAAGTGGACATAATAATAGTCCACTTATTTTTTTGTACTTGCGGTACAAAAAAATAAAAATAATTGACTTGTTTTTAGATTTATATTATCCTAATAAAGGCGTAAAAATAGAAAAATATATATGGAGGAAATAAAAGCAATGAGTAAAGATGTTTTAGAAGTAAGAGATTTAAAAGATATGTTAAATAAAACCAAAAAATTATATGCAGATAGACCATGTTATACAATTAAAAATGAAGAAGGAGAATTTAAATCTTATACACATGGTGAAGTAAGAGACATGATTGACTATCTAGGTACAGCATTAATTAGTTTAGGTTTGAAAGATAAAAGAATAGCTGTAATAGGAGAAAATAGATATGAATGGGAACTTGCATATTTATCAGTAGCATGTGGTACAGGAATTGTAGTTCCATTAGATAAATCATTACCTGCAAATGAGCTAGAAGATTTAATAGAAAGATCAGAAGTTGAAGCAATTTTTTATACAAAAAAATATCAAGAAACAGTAGAAAAAATAAAATATAATGAAAAAAATAAATTAAAACATTTAATATCTATGGATTCAGATATACATAAAGAAGGAATTTATTCTCAAAAAGAATTAATAGAAAAAGGAAAAGAATTAGTAGAAGCAGGAAATAGAGAATTTATTGATGCTAAAATAGATCCAGAAATAATGGATATAATGCTATTTACATCAGGAACTACATCAAAATCTAAAGTCGTAGCACTATCACACAAGAATTTAGTTTCTAATTTAATGGATTGTGCTCATGTAATAGATTTGGATTCTACTGACAGAGTATTATCTTTCTTACCATTACATCATGTTTTTGAATGTACAGTAGGTATGTTACTTTCATTATATTTAGGTGCAAATAGATTTTTCTGTACAGGTATGAGACATATTGCAGAAAACTTAAACGAATATAAAATAACATTTACTTCATTTGTACCAGCTATTTATGAAGCTATGCATAAAAATATTTTAAAAACTCTTGAAAAACAAGGTAAGCTTGAAGCAGTTAGAAAACTTATGGAAGCTAATAAAGATAAAACTATGGCAGAAAAGAAAGAAATATTTAAAGATATTCATAATATATTTGGCGGAAATATAAAGATGTATATAAGTGGAGCAGCTGCATTAGATAAAGAAGTTGAAGAAGATTTCAGAGCTTGGGGAATTAATTTATGCCAAGGATATGGATTAACAGAAACATCTCCAGTTATAGGTGTAGAAAATGGAGATAATTTTAGAGTAGGTTCAATTGGTCAAGCACTTCCACATATTCAAGCAAGAATAGATGAACCAAATGATGAAGGAATGGGAGAACTTGTTGTAAAAGGACCAAATGTAATGCTTGGATATTACAATGATGAAGAAGCAACAAAAGAAGTTATGGAAGATGGTTGGTTCCATACAGGTGATTTAGCAAAAATAGATGAAGATGGATATATCTTTATTTGTGGAAGAAAAAAGAGTGTTATAGTATTAAAAAACGGTAAAAATATATTCCCAGAAGAAATGGAAGCATTAGTAAACAAAATAGAAGGTGTAAAAGAATCATTTATATTTGGAAAACAACAATCAGATGATAAAGATGATATAAAAATAAATGTAAAAATTGTATTTGATAGAGAGATAATGAAAGAAGCATATAAAGTAGAAACAGATGATGAAATACATAAAGTTTTAGCAGATAAGATTAAAGAGATAAACCAAATAATGCCAAAATACAAAGCAATAAGAGGTATATTAATTTCTGAAGAACCATTAATAAAAACAACAACAAGTAAAATAAAAAGACAAGCAAATTTAGAAGCTATAGAAAAAGGAGAATAGGTGATACTCCTTTTTCCAACTTTAATGATATAAAGATTGATTTAGTAAAAAGCTAAGTCAATCTTTTTTTTATGGTAGTAGAGAAAAGTTCTCGCGGAGCGAGAGTTGTCCTATTATAGAAATAAATTTTACACAAAATTACTATGCAATCTTGGCGATGAACAAAGACGGGGCATGTATGTTATTTAAAAGGTTATAAAACTTTAATCATGCCCCTTTTGTTCAGTGTATAAAATTGTAATAAAATGTAATATTAAAAATATGGAAAACTAAATTGAATAATGATAAAATACACAAAAAGATAAGGAGATTATTTATGATAGAAAAGCTCAACAATGAATTGATAAATATTATAAATGAAGGTGAAGGAATAACAACAGAATTTAAAGAAGCCTCTAATAGATTGCCTAGAAATTTATTTGAAACGGTATGTGCTTTTTTAAATAGAAATGGTGGCAATATTTTTTTAGGTGTTTCAGATAGTGGAGAAATAATTGGCGTTAACAAAGAAAAAAGATTTTGCTAATTTATGTAATAATCCAGAGAAAATTGAGCCAACAATATATTTAAATATTAATGATTATGAAATTAATAATAAAGTAATATTACACATATATGTTAACGAAAGTTCAAGTGTTCACAGAACAGCTGGTAAAGTTTTTGATAGAAATGAAGATGGAGATTATGAAGTAAAACAACCAGAAAGAATAGCAAACATATATATAAGAAAGCAAGAGTTTTATACTGAAAATAAAATTTTCCCATATGCAGAAATGGAAGATTTAAGGCCTGATTTGATACAAAGAGCAAGGCAAATGGCAATAAATCGTAATGGTCAAAATCATATATGGGCCAATATGTCTGATGAAGAAATGCTTAGAAGTAGTAATTTATTTGCAAAAGATTTTGTAACAGGTAAACAAGGTTTAAGACTTGCTGCAATCTTATTATTTGGAAAAGATGAAACTATTTTATCTGTTCTTCCTCATCATAAAACAGATTGTATATATAGAGTAAAAAATTTGGATAGATATGATGATAGAGATGATGTTAGAACTGATTTAATTGAAAGTTTTGATAGATTAATGGCTTTTGTTGAAAAGCATTTAGATGATAAGTTTTATATAGAGGAAAATCAAAGAATAGATGTTAGAAACAAAATTGCAAGAGAATTATGTGTAAATATGTTAATACATCGTGAATTTTCTAATCCGTATCCTGCTAAACTTATTATTGAGAAGGACTATTTAAGGACAGAAAATGCAAATAGAGCAAAAATGATTGGAAAAATTAATGTAGATTTTTATGAACCATATCCCAAAATCCTAAAATAGCTAAAATATTTAAAGAAATAGGATTGGCTGATGAGCTAGGTTCAGGTGTTAGAAATATGTATAAATATACTAAGATTTATTCTGGAGGTTTACCTGAGCTAAAAGAAGATGATATTTTTAGAGCATATATTCCTCTTACAGAGGATGCAAATGAACATACTATTGAACATAAAAATGACCATGTAAATGACCATGTAAATGACCGTGTAAATGACCGTGTAAATGACCGTATAAATGAATACATTACTGATAAAGAATTAAAAATTATAAAATTAATAGAAGAAAATGCTCGCATAACTCATAATGAAATGGCTAACAAACTAGGAGTATCAGAAAAAACAGTAAGAAGAACTACACAAAAATTAAAAGAAAAAGGACTAATCAGAAGAGTCGGAGCTGATAAAAATGGATATTGGGAAATAATAAAAAATGGGAGATAATAATAAGTATAATAAATGAAAAAATGATATAAATATATTACAAATAAAGAAGAGTTAAAAACTCTAACAAATAATTTATATAACGAACTAAAAAATGAGGAGAGTATTTAAATGGCTAATAATGAGAAAATAGTAATATTTGACTGGGGCGGAGTAATTGAAAGCCATAGAGAAGGTGAATATTCATTAAATACAGCTATAACTAATCTTATAAAACATTTTAATAATGATGCTGATGAGAGCGACTTAATAAAAAGATATTTTGAAGTTAGCAAACGTAAATTAAAAAAAGAATTTAATAAAAATACATGGTTTGATAAGATAAAAAATGAGTTCAATTTGAACTGTAGCGAAGAAGAGTTTTATGATTTTTACATTGAAGAGTTTGACAAAATAGAGTATTATAAAAACGTAGTGGAATATGCACATAGTTTAAAATCTAGATGTAAAATAGCTATATTATCTAATTTAGGAATGATTGATAAACAAAGGTTAGATAAACAAGTTGATTTAAAACAATTTGATTATGTGTGGCTTTTATGTGAATTAAAATGCAGAAAACCTAATCCAGAAATTTATAAGATTGCAGAAAATGAATGTAAAATCCAACCAAAAAACATCTTATTTATTGATGATTTAAAAGAAAATTTAGAACCTGCAAAAGAAAGAGGCTGGAATACTTGCAATGCATTTGGCTATGAATTAAATATAATCAAAGAAAAGGTAAATAAATTTTTAAACAAATAAAAAGAGGTAGAAATGAGAGATTTTGAAAAAATAAGTTTTAAACAGTTTGCAAAAGATATAAAAGAAGATAAAAAATTATATGAAGAATATAAATTACCTATAAGAGACTCGAAAGCTACAGCAGGATATGATTTATTTTTAATTAATGATATAGAAATTAAACCAAATGAAATTATTAAAATACCTACTGGTTTAAAGGCATATTTTGAAGAAGATGAAGTTTTACTGATTTTTGTAAGAAGCTCAATGGGATTTAAATATAATATTAGATTAGTAAATCAAGTAGGAATTATTGATGCAGATTATTACAACAATAAAGATAATGAGGGTCATATATTTATAAAAATTCAAAATGAAGGAAATGAGACTGTAAAACTTAAAGCAGGAGAAGCAATAGCACAAGGAATTTTTATTAAATATTTAACAAACGAAAGTGATAATAATTTAGGAATAGAAAGAAAATCTGATTATTAAAATAAAGAGGTGTAAAAAATGGAAGATACAAAATCATATATTGGAAAAATAGTAGAAGCTAAAATTGATAGACCAATGGGATCAAAACATCCTAAATTTCCAGAATCTATATATCCTATAAATTATGGATATATTCCAAATACAGTTAGTGGAGATGGCAAAGAAATAGATTGTTACATATTAGGTGTTTTTGAGCCAGTAGATACATTTAAAGGTGAATGTATAGCAATAATTCGTAGAAAGAATGACAATGACGATAAATTAATATTAGTACCAGAAGGAAAAAATTATTCTGATGATGCAATACGTGCATTAACAGAATTTCAGGAAAGATTTTTTGAAAGTGTGATTATTAGATAATTTGGCCAATAATTGTAAATATTTATTTATATATAAAAAAAGAAGAAGGATAAAAGAAAATGGTATTGAACAATGAATTTAAAAATAAAATGATAGAAATTAACAAAGAGTATAATCTAGGTTTAGATAATTATGAATGTGAATGTTATTCTAATTGTTTTTATGTATTAGACGAATTAAGCAATCATCAATTCGAATTTGAGGAGATATTTGATACTTATGACTTTTTTTCAGATGTATTATATGGTAAAAGACCGGAAATTGATATTTTTGACTCAGATGATGCGTTTAAAGGATTTTATAGATTATCTAAAAGATATTCCACGACAAAGAATTTAACTGAACAGCAAAGAATTTATTTTTGCTTCGCACTTTATCAGGCTCTATGTATTATGCAAGTTGATAGTCAAAACTCTGAAAAAATGACTTGGAATATGGATGTATTTGAAAAAGGCGTTAGTGCAATTATTTCAGAATACGAGTTTAGTGCAAAGGAATTTCCAAATAAATTTGTAATAAAAAAGTATTCTGATTATTCAAAGTCAGATTATGGTTATTGTATTGAAAATCCAATTGAAGTTGTGTCAGTAAGAACGGAATATCAATATCTAGAAGGAATACAAACTGAAAATAATAATAAGATTACGTATAATAGGATTGGTTCTGCTAGTAGAACAGATGGCATTATCGTAGATTGTTTTGATATTTATACTAAAGGATTATTGAAAAATAAAAAGATAGCTACATTATATATATCCGGATATGGATTTGAAAATACTTCACATACACCTAAAGGCTTTAAATTTATTATGTAAAGAGGATAAAAATGATTAGAAAATTTGATATAAAAGATATAGATGATGTAATGAATATTTGGATTACAGAAAACATAAAAACACATAGCTTTATTCCTAATGAATATTGGAAAAATAATTTTGAATATGTAAAAAATATATTACCTAATGCAGAAATATATGTATATGTAGAAGATAATATTATATTAGGTTTTATTGGACTAAACGATAATTATATAGAAGGGATATTTGTAGATTCTAATTATCAAGATAAAGGCATTGGCACAGCTTTATTAAATAAAGCAAAAGAAATAAAACAACAATTAACTTTAAATGTATATAAGAAAAATTCAAAGGCAATTAAATTTTATCAAAAAAATGGATTTGAAATTACAGAAGAAAATATTGATGAAGAAAATGATGAAGTAGAATATATCATGTTATGGAAATATAATTAAAAGTGTAAATATAAAATAAAAGGTGGATGATTGTTTATGAAAAAAAGAATATTAGCTTTAGTAATAATAGTTATTATTTTAATAGTAGTTGCTTTAGTTTATTTATATAATAGTAAAGAGATAGAGGAAAATGAAAATATATCAAATAAGGGAACAGTTATATATAGTTCAGATGGTAACGTTATTTATGATCCTTCAAAAGCAAATGAAACAACTGGAGTAGAAGAAAATATTGTAATTCAAGGCTTAGTATCTGTAAAAAGTGATAAATACATTATTTTAGAGGGTAGACAACACTTTGGTGAATATGGTTATGAAATTGATGAATATACAGATGCTACAATAAATAATAATAATCAAGAATGTATAGATTATTTTACATTAGAAAGATATGATACAAGTTATATAGAAGAAGGAGATATGCTTATTTGTAGTGGTAAGTTAACAAGAAAATATGAAGAATCTTATAATACTTTTGATACTAAAGATAATTCAATAATTGTATTAAAATCAAATGATTATGAAAAAATGAAACAAGAAGCCATAGAAGACAAAAGAGCTATACATTCTACAATTACTATAGGAGATATTTATGATAATTATATCTATTTAGAATATACTCTGGAAGATGATACAAATTCTGATATTTCATATAATTTCCCTTTTGCAGAAAAAGTATATATTTCAGATGATACAAAAATAATTGGCAATTTACAAAAAGGAGAAAAAGTAAAAGTAGAATACAATAAAGAAAACGGTAATTCTAATGCTCTAGAATTAAAAGAAATAGAAGTAATTAATTAAAAGTGAGGGAATTTTTATGTTAGGAATAGCTCTGGCAATAATATCAGCAATATTTATGGCAGCAATGCAAATATTTTTAAAGAAAAGCTATAAAGAATTAAATCCATCTGTAGCTTATCTATTTGATATGTTATTTGGTGTAATTATTTGGATCCCAATTGGATTTTTATTTGGTGCAACATTAGAAGAAGTATGGAAATGTTTGCCTTATGCAATAATCTCTGCAATTTTTTCAGAAGCATTAGTTTTTTATGCTTTATCAAAGGGAAATTTAAGTGTAGCAAGTGTATTAACAGCAACATATCCAATATATACATTAATTTTTTCAGTATTATTAAATAATGAAATACTGTCTATATTACAGATTATATTAATTCTAGTTACAATTATAGGTACTGTATTAACAGCGTTTGATAATGATTTTAAAATAAAAAACTTGAAAAGTTTAACTATTATTATTCCGATTATTACAGCAATAGCAATTGGATTATCAGATACTTTAACAAAAGGAATTATAGATGACACTTCGTCTTTTAATTTTTTAGTTGCAATAGCAGTTGTACAAATACCAGTTGCAATTATATATTTGATAATTTCTAAACAAAAACCAAGAATTATCATAAAAGAGCTTAAAGATGGTGTTAAAGAATATAAATATTCGATTATAGGATCTTTGTTAAATGTTTTAGGAACTGGAGCTTTATTAGTTTCATTTAATTATACATATGCATCAATAGCGTCTCCGCTAACTGCAATATACACTCCATTTGTTTTAATATATTCAGTTGTTTTCTTAAAAGAAAAAATAAATAAAATAAACTTAGTTGGTGTAATATTAGCTATAGTTGGAGCGCTAGGAATTACGATAATTGGGTAAAATAGGAGAATATTATAAAGAAATTTCTAAAAAGACCATGAAACGAATTGTTTTATGTTCTTTTTAGATTATACTGAAAAATTTTTTAGTATGTAATTATGTGTTATCTGTTTTTATTGCTAAATTACTTTTTGTATTTTTTACTAAATTAAAAATATTATTTTCAATTTAGTAAAAATAAAATGGCAAAATTAAAATATTGATAATTAATTTTAAGTATGCTAATATAAATATCACAGGGGACGTTTAATATTTAATTAGACAGGAGAAATAAAAATGTTGCAAATAAAAAATGTTCATAAGCAATATAAAACTGGAAATCTAGTTCAAAAAGCACTAGATGATGTAAGTTTAAATTTAAGAGATAATGAATTTGTTGCAATTTTAGGACCTAGTGGTTCTGGAAAGACAACATTATTAAATATAATTGGAGGATTAGATCGATATGATTCAGGAGATTTAATAATTAATGGAGTTTCAACAAAAGCATATAAAGATAGAGACTGGGATTCATATCGTAATCATACAATAGGATTTGTATTTCAAAGTTATAATTTAATACCACACCAAACTATTTTAGCTAATGTAGAATTAGCTTTAACTATTTCTGGAGTATCAAGAAGTAAACGTAGGCAAAAAGCAATAAAAGCATTAGAACAAGTTGGTCTTGCAAATCAAATGCATAAAAAACCTAATCAATTATCAGGAGGTCAAATGCAAAGAGTTGCTATTGCTAGAGCTTTAGTAAATGATCCAGATATTGTACTTGCAGATGAACCAACAGGTGCTCTAGATAGTGATACAAGTGTTCAAGTTATGGATTTATTAAAACAAGTTGCAAAAGATCGCTTAGTTGTAATGGTAACACATAATCCAGAACTTGCTATGAAATATGCAACAAGAATAGTTAATTTAAGAGATGGAAAGATTTTATCAGATACAGATCCATATATAGTAGAAGATAAAAAACAAAAGAAACCAGTTCATAAAAATTTTGGAAAAACATCAATGTCTTTTTTAACTTCTTTAGGACTTAGTTTTAATAATTTGAAAACCAAAAAAGGAAGAACAATATTAACATCTTTTGCAGGCTCAATTGGTATTATTGGAATAGCACTTATTTTATCACTCTCAAATGGTGTAAATACTTATATAAAATCTGTAGAAGAAGATACCTTATCAGAATATCCTCTGCAGATACAAAGTACTGGATTTGATATGACATCATTATTAGTTGGTGCAAGTAGTGATAATGGTGATGAAAATAAAGGAGATATAAATGTTAGTAAACAATTAACTAGCATGTTTTCAACAATTGGTTCAAATGATTTAAAATCACTAAAAGAATATTTAGAAAGTGATGAATGTCCAATAGATGAATATGCAAAAGATATTGAATACAAATATGATGTCACACCTATAATATATAGTTCAGATACAGATAATTTAAGACAACTTAATCCAGATACATCATTTTCAAGTTTAGGAATAGGTTCAACAGCATCTAGTAATAGTTTGATGTCTACTATGATGAGTACAAATGTATTTTTCCAAATGCCTAAAGATAAAAGTTTATATGAAACACAATATGATATAAAAGCTGGAAAATGGCCAACAAAATATAATGAATGTGTTTTAGTACTATCTTCTAGAGGAAATATTAGTGACTTTTTATTATATACTTTAGGATTAAGAGATTTTGATGAATTAGATGATCTTGTAACTCAATTTTCAAATGGTGAAGATGTAGATACACCAGAAAATTTAGGTTCATATTCATATGATGATATATTAGGAACAACTTTTAAATTAATTAATAGTAGTGATTGTTATGAATATGATGAAGAATATAAGATTTGGCGTGATAAGACAGAAAATACTAAATATATGAAAAACTTAGTGAAAAATAGTGAAGATTTAAAAATAGTTGGAATTGTTCAACCAAAAGAAGGTGCAACAAGTACAATGTTATCACAAGGTATTTGTTATCCTGCAGATTTAACAGATCATGTTATCGAAGAAGCTAAAAATAGTAAAATAGTACAAGAACAATTAAAAGATTCTAAAACTAATGTATTTACAGGTAAAGCTTTTGGAGCAACAGAAGAAGATAGCGATTTTGATATGAATTCTTTAATTGACATTGATACAAATGCAATGCAGTCAGCATTTAAGATAGATGAGTCAAAAATTAAAGTGGATTTTGGAAATTTGAATAATGTTTTAAATAAAAATTCTTTACCATCACTTGATATAAATGACATTATAAGTAAAATTGATTTTTCTATGTCAAGTAGCGATGTACGAAATTTAATGAATGATATTTTAGCAGGATATAATGATTACGTTCAAAAAAATCCTGATGCAAATATTAGTAAAATAAGTGAACAACTAACAGAATATTTACAATCAAAAGAAGTTAGTGACATGCTTAATAAAAAAATTGAAGAAATTATTAAAGAAAATGGAAGCCTAACAATTACTGAAGATCAGATGCAAGAAATAATGCAAGAAATATTATCTGGATATAATAAATATGTTGAAGATAATGAATTAATTACAGTAGATGATTTAAGTAATTATCTTATAGAATATCTTAAATCAGATGAAGCCAAAGATATTATTACAAAAAATATGAGTAAAATAATAAAATCTCAAAATTTAGAATCACAAATCTCAGATATAATGGAAGATTACATGAAAAGTGTTATGAACACAATGAGTAAGGGATTACAAAATGAAATGGAAGCAAGTATTGGGGCATTAAGTAAATCTATGACAGAAGCATTTAGTTTTGATGAGGATGCTTTTCTAGGTGCTTTTCATATGAAGATGGATGAAGAAGAATTATCAGAATTGTTTAGTTCGCTAATGTCTAAAGAAAGTGTGACTTATGAAAGTAATCTTAAAAAATTAAATTATGCAAATCTTGATGAACCAAGTGGAATTAATATTTATCCTAAAGATTTTGAAGGTAATAATTCAATTACAAATTTATTAAATGAGTATAATACACGTATGGAAAATGAAGGCAATGAAGATAAAGTGATTTCTTATACTGATATGGTAGGAACATTGATGAGTTCTGTAACAACTATAGTTGATACTATAAGTTATGTCTTAATTGCATTTGTAGCAATATCATTAGTTGTATCTTCAATTATGATTGGTGTTATTACTTATATTAGTGTATTAGAGCGTAAGAAAGAAATAGGTATATTAAGAGCAATTGGAGCTTCTAAACATAATGTTGC
Organism: uncultured Clostridia bacterium; assembly: GCA_944393485.1. GTDB lineage: Bacteria > Bacillota > Clostridia > TANB77 > CAG-508 > Merdicola. The sequence goes on along the minus strand of CALYAJ010000036.1, from coordinate 1,172 downwards.
ACAAGTATTTAATGCAGAAACATTTATTATTGGAGCTTTGGCAGGTTTACTTGGAGTTGGAATCACAATATTATTACTAATTCCAACAAATAAAATTATTTATGCGGTATCAAATGGAGCAAATGTTAAAGCAGCATTACCAGTAACAGCAGGAATTATTTTAGTAGTATTAAGTATAATCTTAACATTAATTGGTGGAATTTTACCATCTAAGAAAGCTGCTAAAGAAGATCCAGTATTAGCATTAAGAAGTGAATAACAAATTTACAAAACATTCTGTAGTGAAATACGGAATGTTTTTTCTTATCGCTACATTTAAAAAATTGCAAAATATAGAAATGAGGAAGAAAGATAAAAGCTATAAATACTTTAAATTTTTCCCATTTAGGCTGAATAATGACTATTATTTCAAAAAAGCACTACACAAACTACAAAAAATATGTTACAATTATTACCGGAAAATTAATTTGATTGTAAAATTTATGATTTTGCATTAAAGATATAATTTATAGAAAATAAGAAAGAGGAGGAATTAAGATGTCAGGACACAGTAAATGGCACAATATACAAGCCAAAAAAGGAAAAGCTGATGCAGCAAGAGGAAAAATCTTTACAAAATTAGGAAGAGAAATATTAATTGCAGTAAAACAAGGTGGACCAGATCCGGCAGGTAATTCCAAATTAAAAGATGTAATTTCAAAATGTAAGGCAAATAACATGCCTAATGATACAATAAATAATGCTATTAAAAAAGCTTCAGGAGCAACAGATACTTCAAATTATGAAGAAATTACATATGAAGGATATGGAACAAATGGTGTTGCAGTTATAGTTGAAGCTAGTACAGATAATAGAAATAGAACAGCAGCAGATGTAAGACATGTATTTGATAAAGCAGGTGGAAATTTAGGAACAACAGGTTGTGTATCATATTTATTTAATAAAAAAGGAATTATTGTTATAGATAAAGAATCAACAGATATGGCAGAAGATGATTTAATGATGCTAGCGCTAGATGCTGGTGCAGAGGATTTCTCTTCAGATGATAACTGTTATGAAATAACAACAGCTCCAGCTGATTTTTCAAGTGTAAGAGATGCATTAGAAGAAGCTGGATTAGAATTTGTAGAAGCAGAAGTACAAATGGTTCCAACTACATATGTTTCTTTAAG
>CALYAJ010000035.1 GCA_944393485.1 uncultured Clostridia bacterium | reverse complement strand
CCAATTATATAATCAAATTTATCATAGTCTTCTTTTTTTAATTGTCTTGCAGTATGCTTTTTATATGGAATATGATATCTATCTAAAATCTCTTTTGTTCCATAATGCATATCTGAACCTATCTCTTCTGTTGAAGTTGCTGCAGATTCTATATAAAACTTTTTTTCTTTTCCTTCTTTTTTTACTATATCTTTAAAAACATACTCTGCCATAGGCGATCTACATATATTTCCTAAACATACAAATAATATTTTTTTCATAATCTCTCCTTTTTTGGTATTGTACCATATAATTGTGTCTTTTTGGTAAAATTTACTATTTTTTATAAAATATTACTTTTATTTTATTTTTTTATGACATTTTTGTAACAAAAATGTTGACATTTATTTTTTTTTGACCTATAATGAAATTATATTATGAAGATTACTAAAGATTTTTACATAGATACACCAGAAAAAAGGAGAGATATACGATGGAAAATTTTAATAAAACAGATTGTTTAGCGTTAACAATTAGAAAAGAACATAGATTAGTCGTTATAAATAAAGCTGTAAAAAGAACCGTTATAATATCAGTTAAAACTATTTTAGCTGCTATTTGTTTAACATTATTAAATGTGTTTATTTAGTTTGAATTTTATATAAGTTTATAAAAACCACTCTTTACGAGTGGTTTTGTTGTTATATTATTAAATAATGCTAAAAGAAGCAACTAATTTAAAATTTAGTTGCTTCTTTTATTATATTTATTCTGCACTTGGACTTATAATTATTTCTGTGTTTGTTAAGATAATATTTAAAATATTTTTTCCTTCATCAGGATCTAATCTTTTTGTATTATCTTCATAATCTTCTTTTATATTTTCATCCAAGTTTACACCTATTTCTTCTCTATCTGCATCATCTGGACTTTCTACTACTTTTGCTTCTTCTATTTTCTTTGTTTCCATATTTGTTGTTACTTCTAGCATCTTATTATCTTTTATTTTATATAACAAAATAACTTTTCCTTTTTCTAAAGACTCTAATTTATATTGTATTTTTACAACTTGCATTTCTTCAATATCTACATTTTGAATTACTTCGTTATTTAAGTCTCTTGCTCTTAAAAAATCTGATGCTATATCTTTATATCTACTAACATTTAATTCAGAATTTACTTCCATGCTATTATTGTTATTAGTTACTAGAAAGTATATACCAACAATAATTGCAATTATTACTATAAATATAAAAACCTTTTTCTTTGAAATTTTTATTTTAGATGATTTTCTATTTTTAGGTTCATGCTGTCTTCTTGTTGGTTCATTCTTAAATCTCCTTGCCAAAACTTTTCCCCCTTAGGTGTATAAAAGGTAGAAAGTAATTTCTACCTTTTATACTTTTGTGATTATTTAACAATTACAGTTCTTGTATCAGTATTTGATTCATTTCCTGATTCATCTACATACTTATAAGAAATTTTATATTTTCCTGTTCTAGAAGTATCTACTTTATCTAATCTTGATTGAGTTACTTTGTTTGAATTAGGATCTGCATAATAATTAATTACTACTGTTAATCTTGAATAATCTACTTCAGCATTATCTGTAACTGTTGCTCCTAAATCTTCTTCATTATAGTAATCTCCTTTATTAAGAGTAATTGTTGAATCTCCATTAACTTCTACTACTGGATTTGTTGTATCTACAACTATAACTGTTCTTACAACTACTTTTGTATTTCCAGCTTTATCTGTATACTCATATCCTATTAGATATTTTCCTGGTTTTTTAGTATTTACTTCTTTTAAATGAGATTCTACTAATTTATCATTAACATAATAATTTATATTACTATATGTAATATCTTTAGTTTCATCCACATTGTCTGTTACAACTGCACCTTCGTCTTCATATTTTGTTCCAGCTTCAATTGTAATTTCTTTTTCGCCATTTAGTGCAATTACTGGTCTAGTTGTATCTTGAACATAAACAAATCTTGTAGCTTGTTTTTTGTTTCCAGCATTATCTGTATATACATATCCTACTTTATATAGTCCAGGTTTTGTAGTATCAACTTTTTCTAAATGTGATTCTGTTACTTTGTCTGAATCTGGATCTGCATAGTAATTTATAATTGTTGGTTCATATTTATCTGAAATAAATCCATCTATATTATCTTCTACTGTTGCATATTCTTCAATATATTCATCTATTCCAGCTTCTAATACTACTTTTTGTTCTCCATTTAATGTTACTGTTGGTAATGTTACATCAAAATATACTTTGTGTCCATTTGTTGGTTTTGTTTCATCATCAATTTTATATCCATAGATATCTTCTAGATTTGAAACATTTATTGTAATTTCTCCATCTACAAATTCTGTATCTTCTGGAATTTCATAAATTACTGAATAATCATATCTGTTATTATCACCTTTTGGTCCACTTACTTTTACTAAATCATCATTCATTACATATTTTTTACCATTATTAATTAATGTAAAAGTTGGATTATGAGCTAGTTTATCATCAAATGCTATATACATATATAGTTTATCGCCTGGTTTTACATAGTACTTTCCATCTTTATCAAATTCTCCATCGTTTGATTTACCATTTTCTAAAATATTTGTAGCAAGTCTTGTTGCTGGTGATGAACTATAATAAAATTCATATGAAGCTTTATTTCCTGCTTTATCTGTTGCTGTAATAGTATTTTTTCCTTCTTTTAAGTATTCATCAATTACATCGAAATTAGCATCTCCATCTGTTATTAAAACTGTTTCATCATTTATTTCATAAGATACTACTCCATAATAATCTGTAACTGTAAATCCTACTTTGCTATAATAAGGATCATTTCCAACTGAATCTTCTGTTGGTTTAATTATTGGGTCTGTTGTATCAATTGTAAATGTAACTTCTGCTTTTGTATTATATGCTTTGTCTGTTACTCTAATAAAATATGTTCCTTCATCTGTGAATGTAGCTTTATTTTCATCGTTTAGTTCTATTTCTTTCCATTTTCCTTTATATTTTACTTTTGCATTTTGAATATTTTCCTCAATTATTTCTACTGTTACTGGATCTTTATAATATCCGTTATTATCTACACCGTTTATAACTGGTTTTGTTTTATCTATAACAAATTCTATTGTTGTTGATTTATTTCCAGCTTTATCAGCTACGTATACTTTATAGTTACCTTCTTCTGTAATTTTTTGTCCTGCTTTATAATTATCTACTGGTTTATATTCTCCATTTGCATCTTTTTTGTGTAAATGAACTGTTCCTGGATTTTCGTCATTTATATTTACTATAACATCAGATTTATAGTAGTTTCCTTTTCCATTTCCTTCTAATTCAACTGTTGGTTTTGTTAAGTCAATTGTAACTGATGTATTATTTGTTGTTGTAGTCCATGTTTTTCCAACATTTCCTGCTGCATCTGAATATCCTGAAACTTCAAATTCAACAATTCCTTCTTCCATATCTTTAGTTACAAGTAATTTTCCAACAAATACTGTTCCAGCTTCGTTTTCATCATTTCTAATTGTATCTACTGTTTCACCATTAATTTTTATAACTGGATATTCTGTCATATCAGCTGAAGCTTCATTAATTGCAACTTTTACCCATACTTCATCTCCAGCTTTTGCAAATTGGTTATTAAATTTTGAAGTAGTTGTATTTTCAAGGAATGTAACTTCTGGAGCTGTTCTATCATATTCAATTCCTGTTACATTATCTGAATTTTCTGTTATATCTGCTCCAACATTTCCTGCTTTATCCGCATATCCACTTATTACAAATGGTAATCTTCCTTCTGGTATAGTTGCTTCATCTTCTGGAATTACTATATCAGCTTGGTAAATTGTTCCAACTTTGCCATCAGTAGTAGGTTTCATTGTTACTTTTTGATCTCCGATTGTTAATGTTGGTGATGTAGCTATTTCTTCATCAAAAGTTACCCTTACTCTTAGTTTTTGACCATTTCTAATTGTGTTTGTTTCGTTATTTTCTGTATCCCATAATTGAACTTTTGTAGCTTTTGGAGCTGTTGTATCATAAACTACTCCTGGATAAGCTTTTTCATTTATATCTTCTTCTGTAATTACTTCTCCAACGTTTCCTGCTTCATCAGCATATCCAGAAATTCTAAATTGAATTTCACCTTCTGGTAATTTCATTTCTTCTGTTATTACAAAATCTGCCATGTACATAAAATAATTTTCACCTGAAGATTGTTCTCTATATGTACAAGCAACTTTTGTTGTTGTTCCATCTTTTCCTATTATTTCTACAGTTGGCTCTACTGCTAGCATTTCTTGGAATGAAACACGTAATCTGATTCTATCTCCAGTTGTTGCAACTGTTAAATCTTCTTTAGTTCCATAATGTGTATCATTTAATATTCCTACTGTAAAATACTCTGGAGCATTGTTATCATAAACTACTTGACCATATTGGCTTGTATAAGTAACATCATCATTATCTAATGTTACTTCATTTCCTGCTACATCAAAAGCTTCTGTAACTGTAAATGGTATTTCTGTTCCGTCTTCTAATTGTAATTCATCATTATCAATTTTTATATCTGCAACATATACATATTTACCATTTGAATATCCTCTATATCTAAAGTCTTTTGTTTGTACATTATCATCTGTTCCAATTGTTAAAACTGGTGTACTATATGGTGATAATTCTTCATTAAAGTTTGCTTCTACTCTTAATGTTTCTCCATTTCTTATCCATTTACGACGATTTGCATCACTTACATTTAAGATATATAATGGATGACTTGCGTCTTCAACTCCTGCATATGGAGCTGTTGTATCATATATAACTTCTGGGAATCTAGAATCTGTTGTTTGATCTTGTGATATGTCATCTCCAACATTTCCTGCTTCATCTGCATATCCATATATTTTATATTGAATTTTACCTTCTGGTAATTTCATATCTTCTGATATATCAAATTCTACAAAATAATATTTTGCATATGGACTCCATTCTAAATCTAGAGTTGTAACTGTATCATCTTCTCCATATATGTCTACTTTTGGTAATGTTCCTAAATCTTCTGTAAATGTTACAAATAATCTAATGTGATCTCCTAATGTTGCAACTTCTTCATCATCTTCTATATCCATATCATCATTAGAATTTGACCAGTTAAATATTCCCATTGCTGCAAGTTCTGGAGCTGTTACATCATAAACAACTTCTGGATATTTTTCGTTCATATCACTATCATTATTTAATGTTTCTCCAACATTTCCTGCTTTATCTGCATATCCAGAAATTTCGAATTTAATTTCTCCTTCTGGTAAATTCATATCTTCTGTTATTCTAAAGTCTTTTGAATACCATTTTGCATTACTATCATATGTTAATTGTATTTTTGTTTCTTTTCCGTCTTTTCCAAATATTGTTGCTGTTGGTTCAACATCTAACATTTCTGGGAATGCTACAAATAATCTAATTAAGTCACCTGTTGTTGCAACTTTCATATTTCCTTCCTCCCAGTGTGATCTATTAAAGATACCTAAGTTTTTGTATTCTGGAGCTTTTGTGTCATATATAAATGTTAATTCTGTTTCATTACCAGCCATATCTGTTAATACAACTGTATTTTCTCCTTCTACTAAATAATCTTTAATATTTTTGTAATTTGCATCATTCCATTGTACTGCTGGTTTATCTATTTTATTTCCATTAACTTCAATTTTAGCTAATGCAATATTATCAAATAATGAAAAACTAATTTCACTGTATTCTCCATCTTTTCCTACTGTTATACATCCTTCTTTTCCTTCACTACCCTTTATAATTAGTTCAGGATCTGTTTTATCTAATATAACTCTTGGGAATTCTTCCATATTTATATTTGCATTAGCTAAATCTGCTCCAACATTTCCTGCTTTATCTGCATATCCATAAATTTCAAATGGGATTTCACCTTCTGGCATATCATCAGTCATTTTGATATCAGCCATGTAATAATAAACATTTGCTTCTGGATTTGAGCTTAGTGGACGATATGTTGCTGTATATTCTTTTCCAAACATTAAAACTGTTGGTTCAACATCTAATTTCTCTTTGAAAGAAATTAATACACGAACACTATCTCCAACTTTTGCATATTCTTGATCTCTTGTATCATCTTTATCTTTATTACGAGCAATTCCTAATGTTTTATATTCTGGAGCTATAGAATCATATATAAATGTTTTTTCAGCTTCATTTCCAGCCATATCTCTAACAATAATTGTATTTTCACCTTGTACTAAATAGTCTTTAATTGCATTAAAGTTAGCATCAGAATATTTATTTGGTGTAATTTTGAATAAAGTATCATTTATTTCAAATTCTTTTAACATCCAGTTATCTTCTAAAGCAAAACTTATTTCGCTATATTCTCCATCTTTACCAATTGTTCTTTCTCCCTCGTTGTTTGTACTTGGTTTAATTTTAATTACTGGAGCTTCTGTATCATCAACAGTTGTTGTAACTTCTTCTGTTTCTGTTCCATCTATAACTGCTGATGCTGTAATTTCACCTTTGTAGATTTCATTTTCTACAACTAATGTTAATACTGTTTCACTGTTTGCATTAACATCTACAACCCAAATTACTTTTCCAAGTTCCTCATGATATACAGCACCTTCTGCTGATATAAATTTTGCACCTTCTGGAATGTCCATAGATACCATTATTTGTTTAGCATCTATATCTCCTGTATTTGAAATTGTAATTTTGTATTCATATTCTACTGTTTCATTTTCAATTTCTGTTTTTGTAACTTCTAGTTTTGATGATAATTCAGGATTTAATGCATTTACATTTGAAAGTTGTGATACAGATATTCCTGTATTAGTCCATCCTGCATTAACTAATTCAGTAGCTGTTTGTACTTCTTCATCAACATAAACTGTTTGGCTGTCTTCTGTTGATGTTGTAGTATCTGCATTCTCATCATTGTCATTGTTGTCATTATCATTGTCTGCATCTACATCTTCATTGTTATCTGTTCTTGCAACTTCTGTTTCTTCTTCATCTTCTTCTGTTGCTTGTTCAGATTCTTCTGCTGGCTGTTGCACTTCTTCATTATTGCTTTCTTCGCTACTTCTTTGTTCTTCAGCAGTTTGTTCTTCTGAACCATTACTTGCAGAAGTATCTCCAACTGTAGCTTCTGTTTCACCTTGGTCATTTAAGAAAACAGCTGTTAATGAAATTGCAGCAACTAACAAGATTGCGATAATTGCTATTATAGCAATAGTTTTCTTGTTAAATCTTCCTTCCATAAATTTTCCCCCTTAAAATTTATTTTTTTACTTCCTCTGCTTTAATAATCAATCGCTCCTTATTTCCATTTGTACAAGTTATTAAAGTGAGTTCTTTAATATCTTCATCTCGTGTTTCTAATATGCTAACATCATTTGGATCTGTTTTAAAAATAGAATTTATTTCATATTCAACAGTATTTTTTTGTAAATCTGTTAAATAGATTTTATCTCCAAGTACTAGTTGTTTGTTTTTCCCAAACATTGTACCATCATAATTATTATGTCCTGCCAAGGCCAGATTTCCATTTTCATTAACATTTCCACCACTAAAACGTGTTATTGATATTCGCATGTTTTCTTTTGTAGTTTTATCCAATATTGGATATTCCAATTTTATTTTAGGTATAGAAATAATTCCTATAATTGAATCATTTCCATATTTAATTGGCTCTGAAGTTTTTTCATGCTGTTTAACTTGTTCTACTATTTCATCATTTTTTTGTTCATTAATTTGATTTCCAATATATTTTTTGGCAATTAATACAATTATAACAATTGCAATAATTATTAATAGTATAAGAAAAATTTTATATCCAATTAGTTTTTTATTATTTTTCATTTTTCTTAGATACTTTTCTCATTCTAATTGCAACTATTACTATTGCTACTAATACAACTCCTAATGCTATAAATAATATTGGATTATCAAAAGTAACAGGTAAAGCTGTTTTAACTTCTTTTTTAACAGTTTCTGTTGTTTCTGTATTTTCTACTTCTTTATATGATGTTAAAAATTGAACATCATATGTTGTTTCTCCATCTTCTTCTTTTTGTAATAATACAGCATATTTTGTACCATCCTCTGCATCTTCTGGTTGCATAATTGTGTTATCTTTAACTTTACTTAATTTTGCATTTTCTATAATGTTGTTCCATAATTCATTGTATTGTTTTGTTAATTCTATGTTTTCATACATATTCATTTCTGTTCCGATTTTGTTTACTAGTTCTTCTAATTGTACATAATCAGAATTTTCATCATTTAACAAAACAATTTGATAAGAATATGTTGCATTTTTGCTATCTGTGATTTCTAGAGTTCCTTGAGTTACTTTTCTAATTACATCATCTTCTCTAGTTGTTTCTGTAACAGTATCTATAGTTACATCAATTCTGTTTGTTAATGTTTTCATTTCATTAACATCTTCTACTGTAACTGCATCTTCTAAATTAATAGGTTCTGCTGTTTTTATAATTTCATTATTTTGCATAACCCACAAATATGAATTTGCTTGTTCTTTTGTAACTTCTACTACTTTGTTACCTTCTGTGTCGTCTTTTGCAGCTATCCAATTCAAATCATCTTCATTTACACCTGCGTTATCTTCTATTGCATAATAATATGTATCTCCTAGAAGACCATCTATGTATATAAGATATTTATCATTTGAATTTAATACTTGCATTCCTTCGGCTGTCGCATTTACAACAGTACACATACTAATTGCAAAAAATACAACCATTAAAATTAGTACTACTTTAGAATATAATTTTTTCATATTATTCTCCCCTTTCCGTACGCGTTCATTATATATTATTTAATTGTAAAAGTAAACAGTTTTGTCAATTTTTGTAATGTTTTTCAGAGTAATTCCTTATATCCGTAGTGTTTCAGCTATTAGTTTATTACTTAACTCATTGATTTATTTAATTCAGTTTTTCTTTAATTGCTTATATCCCTAAGGATATACTGATTTATTTTATTCTTAAAAAGTCAAAAAAATACACTTTTAATTTAAATTTAAAAGTGTATTTTTTTGTAATATTTTATATCCATTCTTCAACATACTCATTTGGAATTTTTAAATTTCCTTTTCCTATACCTAGATAAACATCTGGTTTATTTTTTCCGTGGTAATCACTTCCGCCACTTTTGTAATATCCTCTTTCATTACAAATTTTTTCTAAATAATTTATATTTTCTTCATTAAATGTATTATGCATACATTCGATTCCATCTATATTATAATTATCTAAAATTTCATCTATAAATTGTACTTTATCTTCTGCCCATTTATATATAAATAAATGTGGTAAAAATACAAATCCTCCACTGTTTTTTATTGCATTAATTGTTTCTTCTACAGTTGGTGCATCTTTGCTTTTATCTATATACAATGGATAATTAACATTTCCACAATATTTTTTAGAAAAAATATCAAATTCTTTCCATAGGTCTTCTGGCAATTTTTCTTTATTTTCTTCATGTGATTTTATTTCATAATAAATTGCAACACTTGCCCAATCTTTTTCTGGATTAAATTTTATATTATTTTTTTCGCTCATAATTAATCCCATTTTTATACAGTTTTCGTAATAAATATTAAAGTATTTATTTTGCAAATCCGCTATGCTCTTATCTTTATAAAAATCATCTAACCATTTTGTCATTTTATCTGTGTCTATATTATATCCTAGTAGTTCTATTAAATGATTCTTATAACCACATTTTATTTCTATTCCTGGTACTATTTTGCCAGTATAATATTTTTTTATATCTATTTCTTTGAGTTCATTATATGATTTACAAGTATCATGGTCTGTAATCGAAATATAATCTAAATTTAAATCTTGAGCCTTTTTTAATATTTCGACAACTGAATCTGTTCCGTCAGAATTAGTAGAATGAATGTGTAAATCTATCATATTATTCTCCCTTTCTTATGATATTTTCTTTTATGCAATTTATTAATTCCTCATGTACAATTCCATTACTTATAACAGCTCCATTTATAGCTTTATCATATCTTTGTTCATTTCCAAATAAATCAGTTACTTTTCCTCCTGCCTCTTCTACAATTACTTTTACTGCTGCTATATCACAATTTTTTCCTTTTGTTCCTGGGAATATACAACAAGTGAAATCTCCTGTTGCAACACATACTGAAGCTCTTATAATACTACCAATACCTACAAAATATGTTTTCTTATATAGTTCATTCATTGTAGGTATATCATTATACTCTGCTGCTGGCCACATATCAAATTGACCTATGCTTCTTTCATCTTCTAAAGTAAAATCATTTACAGTTATTTTTTTATCATTGCAATATGCTCCTTGTCCTTTTACTGCCGAATATAAATTATCTAAAAATGGATCATATATTACACCTACTTGTGGCATACCGTCTACTACTAATGCTAAAGAAAATACTGCAACTGGTATATGTCTTGCATACATTGCTGTTCCATCTACTGGATCACATACCCACACATATTTACTTTCTCCAAATTTTTCCTCTTCTCCATCTACAGAATGGTTTGGAAATTTTTCTTTTACTTTTTCTATTAATATATGATTAATTTCCTTATCTGCTAAAGTTACAATTGTTCTATCTCCTTTGTAACTTGCTCCATTGTCTTGGTAAAAATATTTTTTCATTACTTCTCCTGCCATTTTACACATTTCTTTGGCAAAATTTAAATATTCATTGTTTTCCATATAAAATCCTCCTTATACATCTTTACATACATCTATCCATTTTTCATAATTTGAAACTTTTTCTAATTCTTCTATAGTAAGTTTTACTGCGCTATTGCTACTTCCGCATGCTGGATATATAACATTAAATCTTTTTAAAGAATCGTCTAAATAAACTTTTACATTTTCTTTTATTCCAAATGGACAAACTCCTCCTGGTTTATGACCAGTATATCCTTCTACTTCATCAAATGGTATCATTTTTGCTTTTGTATTAAATTCTGCTTTGTATTTTGGATTATCTATCTTTTTATCACCTGCAACTACAATTAGAATAGGTTCGTCATTTACTAAAAAAGACAATGTTTTTGCTATTTCTTTTTCTTCGCAATTTAATGCTTTGGCTGCCTCTTCTACTGTTGCTGAAGATGTATTAAATTCCATAATATTATTTTCTAGTCCATATCCTTTTAAATATTCCTTTGCATTTTCTAATGACATTTTTTCACCTCTTGCTTATATATTATCATTTATAAAAATTATCCAATATATTTTTTATACATTTCATCTGCTACTTTGTAAAACTTTTCTTTATCATCTATCAAATCTTGTAATTCTTTTAAAGCTTTTTCTCTATATTCATTTTCTATATAATCTTTTTTAGCTGCATATCCTTCTTTTCCAAATTTTGTTACAGCATGTTCCCAAGCTCTTTGTATATGTTCTTCTTTTTTCAAATTTCCATAATGTTCTATATTATAGTCATATGTTCTTCTAAAAAATATTTCTATTGTTACTGTTTTATCTGCTGATGCTAATATTTTTCCATATATATTTCTTGGCTCTCCTGTTTTTGATGACCTATGATCTTCTATAGCTTCTTTTATTACTTGTTTTTCTGATTTAAAGAAAAACTTATTTAATGCTTCATCTTTTTCTAGTATTTGTGCAGATACTTTTTCATGATTTTCTCTATCTAAATGATCACCTATATCATGATAAGCTACTGCTGTATACAACATATCTAAATTCACATTATACTTTTCACCCAATATTAATGCATTTTTCATTACTTCTTTTATATGTGTTAAATCGTGTGATTTTCCATTTTTACTATACTCTGGAAAAACATTTTTCTCCATATATTCTTTTAATTTTGGATTAATTTCTGATTTTTTAATTAAAATATGATAATGATATGAGCTATTTGTTTTTTCATTTTCCTCGTAAAAATCTTCTATATGTTCTACTAGTTCTATTATATTATCTTTAAATAACTCTTGTACTAAATTATAATCTGCATAAAAATGAGGAATTCCATTTTCCGGTCCATCTTCTATTCTTATTTTCGTATTTTCGTCAACCACTGGAAAATCTTTATTATTAAAAGCTGGAGAGCTTTTAGATCCTAATGTTAAATAGCATTCTCCGTCTTCTCTTAGTACTCTATTTATTTCTTTAATTATTTTTTCAACACCTTTAGTATCTGTATGTGAGATAACATTTCTACAAAGCATACAATCAAAAGAGTTATCTTCGTATGGCAAATTTAGCATATCTCCAATTTTATAATCTACATTTAAATTTAATTCTTCTGCCCACTTTTTAGTAGTATTTATTGCTTCTTCGCTTAAATCAAAAGCATATGTATTAAATCCATTTTGTGCAAATAATACTGTATGTCTTCCAATTCCACAGCCTAAATCCAAAAAATCTTTTTTCATTTGTTTTTTCCATCTGTTTAGCAAATAATATGATTCCATACTTGGTTCTTTCCAAATATCAAGTTTGCTCGCTTTGCTCCAGTTCCATGCTTTAGATTCTACCATTACAATATACCTCCTTTATTTCTTGAATTTTATCATATTGGATTTTCATATTCAATTAGCTTTAAACTTTTAAGCTAAAAAGTAAATATAAATTTGTCTCTATTTATATTTTTATTAAGTCATTATCTTTGTTCGTTTGCTATAATTACAAGCCAATTTTGTGTGAAATTTATTTATATGCTAGTTAAGTTCGAAGAACTTCTTAATATATAGATAGGCATCTTGCAAAATAAAGCTCCGTAGAAATTGCACTTGATTTGCTCCGGTAATTATTTGTAATCTAACATTGTTAAATACGTAAAAATCCTCGATTTTTGCGTTTAAAAAATAATGGACATGATTAATCTTTCATGTCCTCATTTTAACCTTTTATTTAATATATTTTATATATATTTCATCTGCTACTTTAAAAAATTCTTCTTTATCATCTATTAAATCTTGTAATTCTTTTAATGCTTTTTCTCTGTATTCATTTTCTATATAATCTTTTTTAGCTGCATATCCTTCTTTTCCGTACTTACTTACTGCATATTTCCACGCCCTCTGCATATGTTCTTCTTTTGGTATATTTCCATAATGCTCTTTATGATAAGCATACGCTCTTCTAAAAAATCTTTCTATCGTTATAGTTTGATCTGCAGATGCTAATATCTTTCCATATATATTTCTTGGCTCTCCTGTTTTAGATGCTCTATGGTCTTCTATAGCTTCTTTTATTAGTTGTTTTTCTGGTTTAAAGAAAAATTTATTTAATGCTTCATCTTTTTCTAGTATTTGTGCGGATACTTTCTCATGATTTTCTCTATCTATATGATCACCTATATCATGATAAGCTACTGCTGTATACAACATATCTAAATTCACACAATACTTTTCACCTAATATTAATGCATTTTTCATTACTTCTTTTATATGTGTTAAATCATGTGATTTTCCATTTTTACTATACTCTGGGAAAACATTTTCCTCTATATATTCTTTTAATTTTGGATTAATTTCTGATTTTTTGCTTAAAAAATAATTATTATATGAGCTATTTGTTTTTCCATTTTTCTCATAAAATTTTTCTATATCTTCTGCCAATAAAATATACCTCCTTCATTTCTTGAATTTTATCATATCGAATTTTCATATTCAATTAGCTTTAAGCTTTTAAGAAAAAAAAATAACTGTGGCTATTTCCACAGTTATTTTTTTAATAATCTTAAACTATTTAATACTACTGTCAGACTACTTAATGTCATTGCTAAACTTGCAATCATTGGATTTAGTCTAATTGGTAATAAACCTGTTGCAAGTGGTATCATACATATATTATAAAATAATGCCCAAAATAAATTTTCTTTAATTATTCTTATTGTACGTTTCCCAATGTTAAATATTTTTACTATATTGTTCATATTTTCATTAAGTAATATAACATCTGCTGAATCTGCACTAATATCTGTTCCGTTTTCCACACTTATTCCAACTGTTGCAGATTTTAAACTTGGGCTATCATTAATACCATCTCCAACCATTGCTACATTATTATTTTTGTTTAGCTCTTTTATTTTTTCTAGTTTTTGTTCCGGATTTACATTACTTATAATATTTTCTATTCCTATTTGTTTTGCAATGGCACTTGCTGTTTTTTCGTTATCTCCTGTAAGCATTACAATTTTCTTATTTAGTTTTTCTAGTTCTTTTATTGTTCCTTTAATGTCTTTTTTTACTGTATCTGCTAGCCCAATTAATAAAAGAGTTTCTTTTTCATCAAATAAATAAACTATACTTTCGCCTTTACTTGCAAATTCTATTTCATTTTTCTTTAGCGTGTTTTCCACATTCATTTTTTCTACATATTTATAATTACCAGCATAATATTGCTTTCCATTTATAATTCCTTTAACTCCTAATCCCGGTACTTCTTCAAATTCTTGAACTTCGAAAACATCTTTTTCATCATTATATATGCTTTTAGCAAGTGGATGATTAGAATTTTTTTCTAAACTTTTTAACACTTTTAAAGTATCTTTATTATATATTCCATCTGCTATACTCATTTTTCCTGTTGTTAATGTTCCTGTCTTATCAAATACAATTATGTCTACTTTATTTATAGCTTCTAATGTTTCACTTGATTTTACTAATATTCCTCTTCTACTGCAATTTCCTATTGCAACTACCATTGCAAGTGGTGTTGCTAAGCCTAGTGCACATGGGCATGCAACAACTAATACACTTACTAATGCCAAAATTGATTGGTTAATATCTTTAGTAATAATAAAATTTAAAATAAATGATATTAATGCTATTATAAATATTGCTGGAACAAAATATCCACTTATTCTATCTGCAATTCTAGCTATTGGAGCTTTTGTATTTGTTGCTTCTACAACCATTTTTACTATATTAGAAATACTAGAATCTCTTCCTATTTTTTCTGCCTTATATTCTATATATCCATCATAATTTATACTTCCTGCAATTACAGTATCTCCTATTTTTTTACTAACTAGCTTGCTTTCTCCTGTTATAAATGATTCATCTGTATGTGTTTTTCCATTTATTACAGTTCCATCAACTGCAATTTTCTCTCCTGGTTTACTTACAACAGTATCTCCTTTTTGTATTTCGTTTATAGTAACTTGTAACTCTTTTCCGTCTTTTAATATAGTTCCATTTTTAGGAGTTATTGTTACTAGATTTTTTATAGTGTCAACTGCTTTATCTTTATTTTTCTTATCTATATATCTACCAATTTTTACAAAAAGAATAATTATTGCAGATGATTCAAAATATAAATGATGTACTAAGTTGGTATTTCCCATAAATACTTGAACAGTATTCCACAAACTGTACATAAAATTTACAATCACACCAACACCAACTAAAGAATCCATATTTGGCATTTTATGAATAATATTTTTTATTCCGTTTTTTATAATATCAAATCCATAAAATATAAATAGTACAGATAATACCATTAAAGTTATTGCATATATTCTTGGATTTTCCATCATATTTAATATACTAGGTGTTGGTAAATTAATCATTTGTCCCATTGATATATACATTAAAATAATTCCTAATATGGAAAATACAATTAGTTTAATAAGTTCATTATTTTTCTTTTCTTCTTTTTTCTCCCCTAGACTTTTAAATCCAGCTTCTTTAACAAACCTATTTAAATCTTTTATATTTAAATTATCTTCATATTCTATCAATGCTGTTGCCATAAGCAAATTTACAGAAGCACTAATTACTCCATCTTGTTTATTTAAATATTTTTCTAATCCATTTGAACAAGCACTACAAGTCATTCCTTCTATGTTTAAAACATTTTTTTTCATATTATCTCCTTCGGGATTTAGGGACGGTCCTAAAATTCCTATCTAAATTTATACATATTTAATAGGGATTTTAGGACCGTCCCCTTTTCCCTATTTTAATTTAAATCCTAAATTTTCTATTTTTTCTTTTACTTCTTCCATATCTAATTCTTTTTTAGTTTCAACTTTTACTGTTCCATCTTCATGATTTGCTTTTACTTTTTTTACTCCTTTTATATCACCTAATGCGTTTTCTATTCTTTTTTCGCATCCTCCACACATCATTCCTTCTACATTTAAATTAATTTCATTCATTTTTTCTTCCTCCTTATATTTTTTAATACTTAACCGCTTAAATTCACACAATTTAAGCACACTATTTGTTAAATCTTTTAAATAAGCTCATTAGCTCATCTATTACCTCAGGATCATTTTTTTCTATGCTATCTGTAATACATGAATATAGGTGATTTTCTAATATATGCATAGATAAACTTTTAATAGAACTTTCTATTGCTGATAATTGAATTAATATATCATTACAATATCTATCATCTAGCACCATATTTTTTATTCCTCTTATTTGCCCTTCTATTCTGTTTAATCTATTATTTATAGTTTTCTTTTCTGCATCACTTCTCACAGTTTTTTTATTTTTACAACATTCTTTTCCTTTTTCCATAAAATCACCTCTTGGTATATAATATACCCTATGTAGGTATCTCGTCAATAGGAGGGTATACTTCTTTTTTTCCTTATGTTTAAGCAATCTTACCACTTGCCTTTTAATTCATTCTATTTTTTGACTATATTTTTAATCGAGTAGGAGGAACTTTGCTTTTTATTCTCAAAGTTCCGACCTCTCACACCACAATTCCGGCGTACCGTTCGG
>CALYAJ010000034.1 GCA_944393485.1 uncultured Clostridia bacterium | reverse complement strand
AGTAGCAGGATTAGAAACAGTAACATTAACATATGCAAAAGTGCTAACTAAACGACAAAAGAAAAATAGAAAATAGGTAATAAACCTAAAAACAAGATTAAATAAAAAAATTAAATCTTGCATAATTAGTCAAGATCGTACAAAAGAAAAATTTAATAAAAATAAGTTGATTTAAAGTGGAAAACTATAAACTAAAAATTAGTTTTCCACTTTTTTTGTAGTCTTTTAAAATCAGAGATTCTGTTTGTTATACTATACTTTATTATTAATATTATAAATCTTAATTATGCTTAAGCTTAAATGTTAAATTATTATGGAAAAAATAGCCAAAAAATATGACTATAGATTAAAAATTGTTCTTATTTTATTTTTACAATGTACTTATAGCTGATAATTTAAAAAATGGAATTATTAGCTATTTACTTATTATAAATAATGAAATATAATAATAAAGAGAATAAAAAATGGAGAAGAAATATGCAAATGAAAAAGAATATAAAAATAATAACAATAGTAACTTTATTAGTAATAATGTGTATTATGGTAACATATGGAAAAAGTGCTAATAAAGTAGTTTTAGCAACTCAAAAGAATTTTTTTGGAGAGTTAAAAGAAAATAATTATATGCATATAGAAATTGATAAAAGTGGAGATAAAGTGCCAGTGCCAAATGGATATGTTGGAAGCGAGGTTTCAGGAGAAAATGAAATAGATACAGGATATGTAATTTATGAAGGAGAAGAAAAAGTAACAGAAGAAAACGTAGAAAACGCTCAAAAAACAAGAAATCAGTATGTATGGATACCAGTATCAAATATAAGTAAATTCTATGGAACAGATGAAAATAATAAAAATTGGGGAAAGATTTATAATTTTACTACGAGTACAGGAAGTAGTATAGATAGTATAACTGGAGCTGTACCAATTAACTGGACAGAAAACAATGGAATAATGAGTATAACTAATAATAATAATTTTAGAAATCCAGATATTGGTTTGAAAGATGGTAATAATGTATATGATATGGATTCAAGATTACAAAATGCAGAAACAACAAGTGAAAGTTTACATGAATTTTTAGCAGAATTAGAAGAAGAATTTAATAGCATGATAGAAAGTGTAGAAAAATATGGTGGATTTTATATAGGTAGATATGAAACCGGAGATTTAAGTGAGAAAACAGCAGTGGTTACTAAAAATAATACAGATATCGGAGATCAAGATTGGTACGAAATGTATAATAAATGTAAAACATTAAAAAATAAAAGTCAAAATGTAGAAACTGGAATGATATGGGGAAATCAGTTTGATAGGACTTTAATGTGGCTAATTGAAAGTGGAAATAAGACTAAAGAAGAAATATTAAATTCTAAATTATGGGGAAATTATAAAGATTCAACATTAAAATATATAGATGATAAAGGAAATCTAACAACAAAAAATGAAGGAAATAGTGAGAGAATACCAACGGGAAGTAGTGATTATACAATAGCAAATAATATATATGATTTAGCAGGAAATGTTTATGAATGGACTATGGAAAACCACAGTACACATTATAGGGCATATCGAGGAGGAGCATATGACAGTAATAGTAAAACTAATTATGTAAGTAATCGATATGGAGGAACACCAACTAGTCATTATGAAATAAGAGGATGTCGAGCAATGTTATATATAAAATAAAAAGGTAGCTAATAATTTCAAGAAATGGAATTATTAGCTATTTACTTTTTTGATTTGTTACCATATAATAAATAAAGAACGAGAAGAAATTAGGAGAAAAAATATGCAAACCTTAAAAATAAATAGAAACGCCGAAAACATTGGCGCTGTACACACACACACACAAGTACATTTAGAGAAATAAAAAGGGTAGCAAACGAGGCTACTCTATATTGCATGGGAAACAGGATGACTGTAGCACTATATGAGAAAAAATAGTGCAAACAGTACATCCTGTTTTTTGCGTGCAAAAATTTAAAGTAACAAAAGAGAAAGGAGAATAAAGATGCAAGGAAGAAAAACAATAAAAATATTAGCCACAGTAACAATATTAGTAATTATGTGTGTTGCAATAACATATGTAAAAAGTGATAATAAAGTAGTATTAGCAACAACAAAAGAATTTAATTCAGAAAATTTACAGGAAAATGAACATATGCATATAGAGGAAGACGCAAGCGAAGATAAAGTACCAGTACCAAATGGTTATGTAGGAAGTAAGGCTACAGGAGAAAATGAAATAGATACAGGATATGTAATATATGAAGGAACAGAAGAAGTAAATAATAGTAATGTAGAAGAAGCCCGAAAAACAAGAAATCAATATGTATGGATACCGGTACCAGATGCAAGTACAATGTATGGAACAGATGAAAATGGTAGAATGTTAAGTAAAATATATACTTTTACAATGAATACCGGAAGCAATATAGATGAGGAAACAGGAGCTAAACCAAGTTGGAGTGAAAGCAATGGGATAATGCAATGGAGTGATGAACCAAACATAGCTCTCAAAAAAGATACAAATGTATATGATATGGATTCAAGTTTAAAAGGTTTTAGTTTAAAAGAAAAGGAAACACACGAATTTTTAATGCAAATGGAAAAAGAATTTAGAGGGATGATAGAAAGTGTAGAAAAATATGGTGGATTTTATATAGGTAGATATGAAACGGGAAATTTAAATAAAAATAAAGTTGTTGTTCAAAAAGAAAACACAAACATATCAGGACAAACTTGGTATGATATGTACGATAAATGTAGGTATTTACAAGGAGCTAATAAGAATGTGGCAACAGGATTAATATGGAAATGTCAATTTGATAGGACGTTAATGTGGCTAATAGAATCCAGAAATAAAAGTAAAAAAGATATATGTCAGGCTTCAAGCAAATGGGGAAATTATAAAAATAGCACATTTGAATATGGTACTGATAATACTGTTAAAGAAAGTGGAATTACTAAAATGATTCCAACAGGAAGCAGTGAATATACAATAGCAAATAATATATATGATTTAGCTGGAAATGTAGCAGAATGGACTATGGCAACAGGTCAATCTTTTTATAGAGCATATGTAGGAGGAAATTATTTTATTGAAGGAAATGTTAATAGCGCCTCTTATTATTATCCTAATGGAAAATTGTCTTATGGTGGATGTCGCGCAGGACTTTATATAAAATGTTAAAAAATGGTAAAATAGTATAACAAATTTGACTCGCAATACATTATATGTTACAATAAATGCATAGGAGGAACATAAAATGGAACGAAAAATGTCGAATATATTACTTAAATGGAAAGATGATGATGAAAAAATGCCATTAATCGTATATGGAGCAAGACAGGTTGGAAAAACTTTTACTATTCTATCATTTGGAAAAAAATATTATAAAAATGTTGCTTATATAAATTTTGAAGATAATAATGAAATATCAAAAATTTTTGAAAAAGATTTAGAAATAAATAGAATAATTAAAGAATTAAGTGTAATATTAGGAATAAGTATATTTGAAGAAGATACATTAATATTTTTTGATGAGATTCAGGCATGTGAAAGAGCCTTAACATCATTAAAATACTTTGCGGAAAGTAAATTTAATTATCATGTAGTGGCAGCAGGTTCATTATTAGGAATAGCAATTAATAGACAAAAATATTCATTTCCAGTAGGAAAAGTAAAGATGGTTACATTATATCCATTAGATTTTGAAGAGTTTTTATGGGCATTAAATCAAAAAGATTTGGCTAATATGATTAGAGAATCATTTATAGAAAATAAAGAATTAAGTTTGCATAATTTGGCGAATGAATATTATCGTTTATATTTAGCGATTGGAGGCATGCCACGAGCAGTTTTAGAATATAAGGAAAAAAGAGATATTAATTTTGTAGAAGCCATTTTAAAAGATATTAATAATTCATATATAGCTGATATGGCTAAATATGCAACTCCAACAGAAACAACAAAAATAATGTCAGTATATAATAGTATTTCAGCACAATTAGCAAAAGATAATAAAAAATTTCAATACAAACTAATTAAATCCGGAGCAAGAGCATATGAGTATGAAACTGCAATTAATTGGTTAAATGCGTCAGGAATAATAATTCAATGTACAAAAACGAAAGAAGGAAAGTTACCGCTTTCAGCATTTATAGATCAAGATAGTTTTAAGATTTATATGAATGACGTAGGTTTATTATGCAATAAATTTGCAATACCAGTAAATGCAATTATTATGGAAAATAATAACCTGAATAATTTTAAAGGAGCATTAGCAGAGAATTATGTGTGTAGTAGTTTAGTTAAATGCGGTCTGATTCCATATTATTGGGAATCTAATGGAAAGGCAGAAGTAGATTTTGTTGTCCAAGATAAAATGGGAAATATAATTCCTATTGAAGTAAAATCTGGTATTCATACAAGATCAAAAAGTTTAAATGTATTTAAAAGTTTATATAATATTCAATATTCTATTAGAATATCTACTAAAAATTTTGGTTTAGAAAATAATATTAAATGTATTCCATTATATAGTGTTTTTTGCTTAGATACATTATTATAAATTTAATAAGAAATTATTTGCTTATTTAAATAAATCATAATATAATCAAAAAAACAAAGATTGGAGAAAAAATATGTTAAGTAAAGAAATTATATTAAAAGAAATAACAAATGAAGAAGTTATAGTTAAAGAAGCAATCTTTGAATATATTTGCAATTTACACTTATATGATGATGAAGAGATTAATAAAGCACTAATAAAATTTTTAGCTAGTAATTATATGGAAATAAATTTAGCACCACTATTATACTCAAAACTAAATAAGGAGATAATAGAATGTTTAATAAAAATATCATTAGATACAAAAAGTGATTATATAAAAATTAAAATATCGGATATTTTGATAAACCATTATAATTTAATAAAAGATATGGATTATCAATTTGAAAAAATACTTCAAATTGATGAGGATATATTACTATACAAGAAAATAACACATTTTTCTAAAAAAGATCCAACAGAATTAATCCAACTATATAAAAATAATCTAAAGGAATATTACTTTTTAGATAACGATACACATATTTCAGAAATTATGAGAAAAGCGATTGCAACAGCATTAGTTCAAACAGATGAGGGATATAATAAGTTATCAGAATATATAAATTATCTGAAAGAGAATAATGATATAGAAGAACTTGTTTATAATCATATGCCATACTTAATATATCCTTTATGTCAATGTCATGATACCAAGTATAAATATTTAATTTTAAATTTATATTTTAATAATTTGGATGATATTGACTATGAAGATGAATGTAATTATTACTTTTCTAATATACCAAATGAAGAATTAGAAAAATTTATAGATATATATATTCAGTATTTAAAAAAAGTTGATAAAGGTGGTCTAGAAGAATATTATTATGATTTAGCAGAATATTTAAATTCAGAAAAAATAGATGTTTTTTTATTAGATGAATTAAAAAGAAATAGAGATAAAGAAATCAAGGCAAACATTATTAGAATTTTAGCTAAAAAATTCAATAAAGAGATTATTCCATATGCCTTAAATATTATAAAAACTGATGCATATTATGATGTAGACATAATAAAAGAAGCATTAGCACCACTATTAATTTTGGAAAAAAATGATGAACAATTATCCAAAGATATAATACAAGAAATTAAAAATCATGAAAATTGGATTGATGAAGCTAAATACGAATTTTTATATGATTTGTTAAATGACATACAAAATTATTTATTGAAAGATGAACCACATATTAAAGAATATAGAAGAATAAGAAACATCCATGATGATATGATGAGTGATATGGTAAATTATTTGATATCTAAAAATTTTAAAATAGCAGATAGTAGAATTGGAAATAATATAAATTACATGAATACTAAATTTGATATAACTACAGAATTAGGTTTACATGCTATAGCAAATATTTTAGTTTATAAAAATTTGGAAAATATTAAATGTGTTACAGAGATATTTAAGGAGCAAAATAGATATAAAGGTCAAGAAAAATTAGATATGCTAGATAGTATGTTAAATTCAGAAGCAGGTTTGTTTGAAATTTTTAAAACAGACAGAAAAAAGGGATTTATATATTTAAGAAATGTTTTAAATGATAAAGAATATTGTATTACAGATGTCGGAATGAGCAGTAATGTCAATAACGATATATTTTATTTATATACAAGAATTATACAATATCAAGGCATTAGTTTTGGAACAGCATTAAATATACCATTTAACAAAGATGATGAATTTATAAATAAATGGATTAAAGAAAATAAAGTGGTATTTAATCAAAAAGCAGAGGTAAGCAGATTTATGGAATTATATAATTCATATTTAAAAGATAATAAAAATATCATTGCATTAAGTAGAAATTTATAAAAAATATAAAAAATATAATAAATATAGATAGTGGAAATTACCTATAAAATAAGTGATTTTCCACTATTTATTTTTTAAAATTACATATAAAATCAAATTTTACCATTTACAATAAAAAGTATAAATAATATAATTAAGTAAGTAAAAAAAGGAAGGATGCACAAATGAATAAAAATAGAAACGCCGAAAACGTTGGCGTTGTACACACACACACACACACACACAAGCACGTTTAGAAAAATAATTGCAGTAATAAGTATAGTAACAATATTATTTGTAACAATAGGATTATTAATAGTACAACGAAATAAAAGTATAGTACTAGCAGATAATCAAATTAAAAAAATAGAATTACAAGATAATGAGCATATGCATGTAGAAGTTGATAGTACTGAAGATAAAGTGCCAGTGCCAAATGGATATGTAGGGAGCAAAGCCACAGGAGAAAATGAGATAGATACAGGATATGTAATATATGAAGGAACAGAAGAAGTAAATGATAGTAATGTAGAAGAAGCACAAAAAACAAGAAATCAATATGTATGGATACCGGTGCCTGACGCAAGTACTATGTATGGAACAGACGCTAATGGTAAAAAGTGGGGAAAGGTATATGATTTTACAACAGAAACAGGAGATGATATCGATCCAGTAACAGGAGCGAAGCCTTTAAATTGGAGTGAAAAAAGTGGTATAATACAACTTGCTAGTAAAATAAACATAGAACCGGAAATAACAAATTATGATAGTGACTTTAGAACAAAAAGTTTCGATATAAAAACTGATAACCTAAATGAATTTTTAATTCATTTAGAGCAACAATTTAATAGTATGATAGAAAGTATAGAAAAATATGGAGGATTCTATATTGGAAGATACGAAACAGGAGATTTAAGTAAAAATGTTGCAGTAATAAAAAAATATACTACTAATTTAGGAGCAAAGCCATGGCATGTAATGTACAAAAAATGTAAAAATCTAAAAGGGAAAAATAATAATGTAGAAACAGGAATGATATGGGGAAGTCAGTGGGACAGAACCTTAATCTGGTTAATAGAAAGTGAAAATAAAACAGTAGAAGAAATAAGCGAAGATTCAATAAATTGGGGAAATTACAGCAATTCAACTTTTAATTACAAAAATAGTAGTGGAAAATTAGTAACTAAAAATGCAGGGAGTGTTGCAATAATTCCTACAGGGAGTAGTGAATATACAAAAGCAAATAATATATATGATTTAGCAGGTAATGTTAGGGAATGGAGTATAGAGACATGTTGGAGCGGAGGAAGAACTTCAAGAGGAGGCTGCACAACTTATAGTAGCGATATTCAACCTTCAAGTCATCGTTATGGAGAATCTATGCTTTATTATGGGGATTTAGGTTGTCGTGCAATGTTATACATAAAATAGGTAAAATATGTACATTACGGGAATATGTAAGAATGATATAAAGTTTAAACAATAAAAACCACCTTGCAATCTCATAAACAATAAAAATAAAAGATCTAATATAATAAGATTAAATAGAGGAAATAGATATAACGTGTCTATTTCCTCTTTTACATATAAAAAATCCAAAACAGCATCTCCCTAAGGGAAAAAGACAAGAAATATCTAATTAAACCAAAAAACAGAAAATAAATTAATAAAAAAATGTCAAAACCATACGGAAAATAGGCAGTTTGACAATATTAGTTTAATTTTACAAAAAAGAAAAGAAAAAGTCATTTTTAAGGCTTAAACGCAGAAATATGTGCATGCGAAGGCAACTTTTAATTTATTACTTAAATATAGGAAAAAAGTGCTATTTACTAGTAAGTAATTATATATATATAATTTTCTCAACAAATAAACATTATGTTATGGGGGAAAACATGAAAAACTTAAGTACAAAGACCAAGAAAAAAATAATATTAGCTGGTTTGATTCTAGCAATAATTATCCTTACTGTTGCAGTAGGGCTTTTTAGCACGTTAAAAAACAATAAAAAAAGCACTCAAATAGCAAATCCGGAACTTGCAAGAGCAATGAATTATGGTGAATTAACTTCAAAAGATGAAGAAACACAAAGTGAAAATGTAAGATTTAGCGTATACTTTGCAAGAGATTTAAATGGAGATGGTTATGCTGAAAAAGTAAAAGGAACATGTAAAGAAATTGGTGGAGAAGATACTCTTTACATGAATATAAACGTGCTTGGAGATGGAACTCTACAAAATGCTAAAATAGAGATTCAATCTGATAATATGTATTTTAAAACAGCATTAGTAGATGATGAAGTTATAAACGGAAATTATATAAGTGAAAATACTACAAGTATAAATTTAAAAGATATGGTAGCGGGAACACAAAAGCTAATATTTGGACAAGTAAGAAGTGGAGATTACAGATATGCTAGTACTAATAAAGATGCATTAGGAAAAGACATTAATAAATTAAGTGGAATAAATAAAATAAAACTTACAGGTACACATGTAGCAAATGATGGGACAGAAACAAAGATAGAAAAAGAGATAGAGCTACCAGTAGATTGGTATAGTACTACAAAAGCAGAAATACCATATACATATGGATCAAATAACGAGAAAAATAAATATCAAAATTATAATACAGAAAGCATAGTAGATGAAGAAAATAATGAAGTTAACTTAGAATTCAAAATAGTATCACAAGAAAGTAATAATAAATTACTATTAGCAAAATCTACAATAGAAGGAACTATACCAGAATTAAATGGATATAAAGCAACAAAAGTAGAAATTATAGGAGAAGATGTACATTATTCATATGATAATGAAACAGGAAACTTTACAGCATACAGAGAAGCAAAAACAACAGAATCTGGAATAGTTGAAAAAGAAAGTTATACATCAAGCTGGAACAATGCAAGATATAGTGAATTTAAGTTAAAAGTAACATATCCATTAGAGGCATATGAAGCAGCAAATGGAACAGTAGTATTAAATATACCAGTAAAAGCTACTTTTGAAGGATATAATAATGATAATGAAGAATTTAATAATCCATACGTAAGTAATGTTGCGGAAGATATAATAACAGTAACATATGAAAGAGGCGGAGGAGACGTAATTTCATATGATATACAAGTAGGAACATGGGTTGGAAGTCCATATAATGTATATGCAATATCAAAAGAAAATGCAGTAGATTATTATAATGAAGTAGAAGAAAAAACAAAAGATACATATGAAGTAAGATGGTATGTATCAAGAGGAAATTCAGGAACAATTTCAAATGTTCAGTTAAAAGAACAAGATAGTAATTATACAGATAAATTTTTAACAACAGAAAACCAATATGAAGACATGTTAAAATATAGCAAAAATATTGGTATATACTTTACAACACCAGGAGCAATGTTTGGAGAAAATGGATGGATTAAAGTATATAATGATGAAACAGATGAATTAATACATGAATTTACAAGTGAAGATTGGGAAGGTTATAATAAATCAAATCCATATTATTATGATGAACCAGTAGATCATATAAGAATAGAAACAAGCGAAGCAGATAAAGTAAGTAGCTTTACAGCAATAAGTATAAAAGAAATTGATAATGAAAAATTAACGACAGACTATACAAGAGAAGAATTTAATAAATTAAGTAAAATTTATTCATATTTAAGTGGATATGCAAAATACAGTGATGATGAAGATTATCAAAAATTAAAAGATGACGTAGGAATAGCAAACTATGATGAACCAATATCTATGGCACAAATAACAAATGTAACACCTACAACATTATCTACACAAGAAACAACAAATATGAAAATAACTATAGGAACAGTAAATTTAGTATATAATGTAAGAGAATGGACAAATGGAACATTTTTATTAAAATTCCCAGCAGAAGTACTAGTAGCAGAAATAAATGATATAACAATTAATAATATGAATGTAAATATATTAGGTTATGACATTTACGAAAAAGATGGGAATTACTATTTAAAAATATTAACAGAAAATACAAGTCCTGAAACATATACTATAACAATAGATGCAAATGTAACACCAGATCCAAGAAAATTATCAGCAACAAGAAATATAGAATTATGGGCATATAATGAAGAATGTAATAATTATAAAGATAATTTAAGAAAAGAAGATACATATGACATAAATGGAGATGGAAATACAAAAGATATAGTAGATTACAGTACAAAAAGTTTACAATTTATAGGACTAGCATCATTATTAACAACAGAAACAGGATCAGATTATAATGATGAAGGTGACGAAATAAAAACAACAATAGCTCCACAAGTAGCTTTAATAGATAAAACTCAAAAGAATAAAACAGCGAAAATAAGTGTACAAATTACAAATAACTATTCAGGAAATATAAGTGGAGTTGTTGTAGTAGGAAAAACACCTTTTAAAGGAAATACATCTCAAATATTAGGAAAGGATTTAGGTTCAACATTTACAGCAGAACTAACAGGTCCAATAGAACTACCAGAAAAATTGCAAGGAATTGCAACAGTATATTATTCAGAAAATGAAATAGTAAATAATAACTTAAATGATAGTACAAATAATTGGAAAACAGAAGCAGAGGTAATAGACTTTTCTAAAATAAGAACTTATGCAATAGATCTAGGCGATTACAAAATTCAAAAAGGTGAAGAATATATTTGTACATATGAAATACAAGTACCACAAAATGTAAGTTACAATGATGTAACATATTCAAGCCATGCAATCTATTTCTACTTAGAAACAGATGAAGGAAAATTACAAGAACGAACAGAAACAAATAAACTAGGATTTATGGTTGCAAGAAACTATAATATTACACTTAATAAAGTAAAGGAAAATACAAGTGTTCCAGTACAAGGTGCAACATTTAATGTTACAGAAGATGGAGAAAGTGAAAGTAAGATAGGTGTAACTAATGATAATGGAACTTTTACAATAGAAAACTTATATGTAGATAAAGTATATACATTAAAAGAAATCAGAACACCAGGTTCATATGAAAAAAATGAAATGGAAGTAAGATTTAAAGCAGTTGTAGAAGAAAATGGTGATTTAAATATACAAATTCTTTCTGGAGAAGATAATTTAAAAGATTATAATATTACACAAGCAACAAACGGAACAAATGGAACTATTAACTTTAAAGTTGAAAACACGCCAAAATACAGATTAATAGTAACTAAAAAAGATAGTGCTGATAGTTCAAATGTAGAAGGAATTAAATTTAAACTTGAAGGTGAAGGATTAGGTAGTGGAATTATTGTTACATCTGGTAAAGATGGAAAATTAAATTTAACAGGATTATCACAAAATGTAGAATATACATTAACAGAAACAGAAGCTAAAGGTTACTATATAAACGAAACTCCAGTAAAATTTAAAGTAGTAAATAATTCTGGAAATCTACAATTTGTAGTTACAAGCGGAAGCTTTGCAAGTACCTCTCAAGTAACGACCGGAACAGGTATATCAGGATTAGAGGCACAAGATAAAGTAGAAGCATCATTAACAAATGAAAAAATACCTACATATGAAATTACAGTTAAGAAATTTGCTAAAGATGAAGATACTATACTAAAAAATGCACAATATAAAATAACTGGTGAAGGCTTAGATGAAGATGGAGAAATATTTACAACAGACGAAAACGGAGAATTTACAATTCAAAATTTATATGAATATGTAGAAGGCAAAAATATTACAGGAGAATATACTTTAGAAGAAATTACACCTCCAGAAGGTTATGCTTTAGATTCTAGAAAATTACAATTTAAAGTTCAAAGAAACGAAGAAGGTGAGCTAGAATTATCAGTTATAGGAGAAAATTTCTTAAGAAATAGTTCAGTAGAAGGAAATACTGTAAATATAGAATTAGAAGATGAGCCATTATTTAAAATATCAAAAATTGATGGTACAAGCAAATTACCAATTGCAAATGCAAAATTTGTAATAAAACAAATTAATGAAGAATATGAAGAATTAGGATATGCACAAGATATTAATGGAAATGTAATAGGAGTACCAACTCAAATTGAAGGAGAAGAAGAGGAAGTACCAGTTGTTACAACCGATGAAAATGGTGTTATATCTTATGGATTAAAATCAGGATTATATAAAGCAATAGAAATAGAAGCACCAGAAGGATATGAGCTTCCAGAAAACGAAGAAGATAGAACATATTATTTTGGTATAAGAGAAAGTAAGGCACAAGAAACAACTTTTGGAACATCATTTAATATTTCTATTTCAGGAGATTTATGGAATAAATTTGATTCTGTAGAAAAAACTGCAGATAATGGATTTATAACAGGTGGATCATTTACTAAAGAAGCTGATTTAAATAAAGATGGAAGATCAGATGTTAAAGGAACAGATTCATATTATTTCTCTGGATTTATTGCTAAATATAGTAATTCTGGAGAATTAGAATTTGCAAATTCTGTATTTACAACAGATGGCGAAACAGAAATAAATAAAGTAATACCAACAACTGATGGCGGATATGTAGCAGTAGGTAATTATAAAGGTAAAGATTTACAAGTTGGAGAAGTTAGCACAGGTTTAACAAATGATACAAATTATACAAACGCAGTAATCATTAAATTTGGAAGCAGTGGCGACTATCAATGGAGTAAAGAAGTAAAACTAGAAGATACAGATTATGATGCAACAGCTGTAACAGAAAATATATCAGGAAACATTGTAGTAGGTGTAACAACAGGATCTAATCCTAAAGTTATAGAATATTCTAATTCTGATGGAAGTACTGTAGGACAAGCATCATTATCTGGAAACTTAGAAATTTCAGATATGGATGGTTCTAATAGCCAAAATGTAATTATAGTAAGTGAAACATTGACAGATACAACAACAGGTAGAGTAGATTTCTATTCTAATGGAAGTATCTCAGGAGGAAAAGCATTAGATTTTAATGCAAATGCAGTTGCAAGATTAGAAAATGGAAATGCAATAATTGTAGGAAATTATACAGGAACATCTCAATCTACAGCATCAAAAGGTAATTATGATGCCATAATAGCAGAATATGATGTTGATAATAATACTATAATTAATAGTAAATTTATAAGAGGAACTTTAGATGAAATAGCTACTTCAGTTGCTCCAACAGCTGATGGAGGATATTTTGTAGGTGGATATACATATAGTAGTCAAGTGGATTTTGACCAAGATGAAAGTACTTATGAAATACCAAGCATTTCAGGAAACTCTGATGGATATGTTATAAAATATGACAGTGAAGGAAATCAGGAATGGTATAGACAAGTTGGCGGAGATAATTTAGACGAAGTAAACGCTGTGGCTGAAAGAGATGATAACGAATTTGTTGCAGTAGGATATTTTAATAGTACTTTAGTAAAAGCCGATAAAGCTGATTCAACAGGTGTAAGTATAGATCAATATACTGATGGATTTGGATTTAACTATGGAGAAGTAGTTACTGCTCCAGAAGTTCCAGAGTCTTCAGAAATAATTGTAGAAAACAACTTAAAGAAATTTAAGATTACAACAGATGTATTAGAAATCGATGGAGTAAAAGGTGGAACAATAAGTGGAGAAGATGAAACTCCATATGAAGAAGTTGAATATGGAAAAGACAGTAAAGAAGACATTATAGCAACTCCAGATCCAGGATATAAAGTATTAAAAATAACAGTAAATGATGAAGAAATAGAATTCACACCAGAAGAGGATGGAAGTGTAATATTAGATAAATTTATCAATATGACAAGTGATAAACATGTAGTAGTACAATTTAGTAATTCAGTTTCAACAGTAATAGTACATCACTACAAAGATGGAACAACAGAAAAATTAGCAGAAGATGAAACATTAACAGGAAATATTGGAGACAACTATACAACTGCTCCAAAAGACATTGAGGACTATGAAGTAGTAATAGAAAAATTACCAAGCAACGCAAGTGGACAGTATAAAGAAGAAGAACAAGTAGTAATCTACTATTACAAACAAACACCAGTAAAATTAATAGTACATCACTATTTAGAGGGAACAGAAGAAATAGTACCAGGATCAGAAGATGATCAAATAAATGAAGAAAGAGATAGAAATTCAGAATATACAACAAGTCCAGCAACAGATATAGATGCAAAATATGAATTAGTAGAGATGCCAAGCAACGCATCAGGAACATTAACAGAAAATGAAACAGTAGTAACATATTATTATAGAGTAAAAGATTCAGCAGGAGTAATAGTACATCACATAGATACAGAAACAAAAGAACAAATAGCACCAGATGTAATTATTCCAGCAAATGGAACAGGAAAATATGGAGATAGCTACACAACAGAAATAAGTCACGAAATACCAGCAAATTATGAGTATGTAACAAGAACAGACAACTGGGAAGGAACAATGATAGATAAATTAACAGAAGTTACATATGAATATAAATTGGTAGATCCAACAGTAGAAAATGTAATAGGAAAAACAGCGACGACAGAGATAACAAGTAAAGATGATGAAATAACATATAATATTGCATATTCTGCTACAGTAGAAAATTACATAGGAAAAGCACAAATAACAATAGTAGATACTCTTCCATATAAAATAGATGAAGCAAAATCAACATTAAATGGAGGAACATATGATGCAAGAACAAATACTATAACATGGAAAGAAGTAGTAAATGGAATAGACACATATGCAAATCCAGAAAGTGGAAATATATTAATAAATAAAACAATAAAAGTAGTATATACAAACTTGGATACTACACAAGAAACAATAGTAAATAATGTAAGTGGACAAGTAAAATTACTAACACCAGAAAAAACAAGTGAAGAAACAACATATAGTGCAGAAACAATACAAAACTACAAAGTACAAGTAACAGTAAATAAAGCATGGGTAGATAATGAAACACAAGCACAAAGAAGACCAGAAAAAATTAAATTTACATTAACAGCAAATGGAAAAGATACAGAAAATACATATGAATTAATTACAGCAAGCGAAACAAGTCATACATTCTACGATTTAGATAAGTATGATAGCAAAGGAAATACAATAGAATACGGAATAAAAGAAACAGTAATAGATGGTGAAGAACATAAAGATGACTTGAAATTCTATGAAACATCAGAAACAAAGAACGAATTAGATGAAAGTACAGGAAATAGAGAAATAGAGATAACAAATACATTTAAAAAACCAAATGATACTACAAAAATAACAGTTACAAAAGAGTGGAAGGACGAAAATAATAAAAACAAAAAACGTCCAGAAGAAGTAACAATTCAAGTTTTAGGAAATGGAACAACACAAGATGTAACATTAAGTGAAGCAAATAAATTGGCAGATAATGTATGGCAAACACAAATAACAAAACCTGTATACAATGATAATGGTGAAGAAATAGAATATACAGCAGATGAAAAAGATGTACCAGATTATTACGAAAAAACAGCAGAAGGACTAAAAGTAACAAATACAAGTACATATGCAAAAGTAATAACACATTATTACATTCAAAATCCAGATGGAACTTTAACAACAAATAAAGTGCCAACAAAAGATGGAGATGTAAACGAAGATACAGTACAAGAAGGTAACTTAGGTGATTCATACACAACAACACCAACGGAGGATATACCAGATTACTATGAATTAGTAGAAGAAAAACTTCCAGATAATAGCACAGGCACAATGGATCAAGAAGTTACAGAAGTAACATATTACTACAAATTAAAAGAATATGAATACACGGTAAATTACTTCTATGATGGAGTAAAAGATGAAAGCAAGACAGATCATTTAACAGCAACATATGGAGAACAAATAAAAGAATATACAGATAAAGTAAAACCAGGATACGCTTTCGAAAAAGATGAGTATGTACCATTAACAATAACAGCTGATCCAAGTAAAAATGTAATAAATGTATATTACGAAAAAGCAGACTTTAGTTACACAGTAGAATATTACTATGATAATGTAAAAGATGAAACAGCTACAGAAAGTTATACAGCAACATATCAAGATGTAATAGAAAACTATGAGGATAAAATAAAAGATGGATATAGATTTGATAAAATAGAAAATGTACCATTAACAGTAACAGAAGTTCCAGAAAATAATGTAATAAAAGTATACTATGTAAGAAAGGATACAAAAGTAATAGTAAAATACTTAGAAAAAGGAACTAATAAAGTATTAGATGAAAGTGCAAATTACGAAATACCAGGAAAAGTATTTGACCATTATGAAACAGAACAAAAAGAATTTACTGGATACAATTTTGTAGAAGCAACAGATAATACAGAAGGAAATATGACAGAAGATGTAATAACAGTAATATACTATTATGAATTAAAAACACCAAATGCAGAACAAAACATAAGTAAAACAGCAACAGAGACAATAGAAAGTTTAGGAGATCCTATAACATATAATATTACATATACAGCAAATGTAATAGATTATATGGGAGAAGCAGAAGTAACAATAGTTGATACCTTACCATTTGCAATAGATGAGTCACAATCTGATTTAGCAGGAGGAACATATAACGAAAAAGACAATACAATAACATGGGTAGAAACAGTATCTGATATAAATAGTTATGAAAGCAGAAATAACAATATAGAAATAACAAAAACAATTACAGTAGTATACAAAGATTTAGTTCAAGGAACAACAAAGATAGAAAACAAAGTAAGTGGAAACATTAAAACTAAGACACCTGCAAAAGACTTTGGAACAGTAGAAGCAAAAGCAGAAACAGGAACTAAATTCACATTAAATATACCAGTAAGTAAAATTTGGGATGATGACACAAATAAATTAGGAAATCGTCCAACAAGTGTAATCTTTAAATTAACAGGAAGCGACGGAAATGTATATACAAAAGAACTATCAGTACCAGGAACAGCAGGTAGTACAACAACACAAGATAGCGAAAATCCAAATAAATGGAATGATATATTCGAAAATCTACCTAAATATGATGCAAACAGAAATGAAATAGTATATACATTAACAGAAGAAGAAACAGAAGAAGGAGATTTACAATTCTACGAAGCTACAATAGATAATGAAAACAAAACAATAACAAACAAAGATACATATGGAAAAGTAACAGTACATTATTACATAATAGACAATGAAGGTAAAAAGACAACAAATAGAGTACCAGATGAAGAAGGTAAAGAAGTTCCAGATATAATTATAGAAGGACAAGAAGGAGATAAATATGAAACAGAACCAGCAGAAGATGTTTCAGAAAAATATGAATTAGTACAAACAGAATTACCAGAAAATGCAGATGGTACAATAGAAAAATACAATCCAGAAAAAGAACAAGTAGTAATCTATTATTACAGATTAAAACCAGCCAAAGTAATAATAAATTACCTAGAAAAAGATGGGGACTCAGATGACAGCAATAATGTCATCCTAAGCGAAAAAGAACAAATAGATGGATATGTAGATGATAAATATGACACAGATGAAGAGTATAAGAAAGAGACAATAACAAAAGATGGAAAGAAATATACATTGGTAGAAGACAGTGGAAATACAGAAGGAACAATGACAGTAGAAGATATAAATGTAACATACTACTACTTACAAAATACAAAAGCAACAGTAAGATATGTAGCAAGAGATCCAGAAACACATGAAATAATAAAAGACTTAGAAAAACCATATACAGAAGAAGGATTAGTAGGAGACGAATTTGTAACAAATGAAAAAGCATTTATAGGATATAAATTAGTAGAAGCACCAGAAAACAAAACAATAAAAATGACAAAAGAAGAGCAAACACTAATTTACTACTATGAACCAGTGTATACAGGATTGGTAGAAAACCATATAGATATAACAAATGATAAGTTATTGTATACAGAAACACACGAAGTACAAGTAGGAGATGACTATAACATACCAAGCAAGGAATTTGCAGGATATGACTTAGTTGAAGAAAAACTTCCAAGCAACAGCACAGGAACAATGGGAGAAGAGTTAATTACAGTAAATTACTACTATATCAAAAAAGCAGT